>LUZV01000033.1 GCA_001603765.1 Anaerolineales bacterium Chloro_02
GAGATAAATCACCAGCCCAATCAGACCCAGCAGAAGCAGGACGCCAATTACAACCGAAACCCAACCCCCACCCCCTTTACCCTGGCTGGAGGGCGAAGCGCAGGAATTAAGAAGCAACAGCAATCCAAAAACAATAACTATTGATGGAAGTTTGAGTTGGTTTTTTTGTTTGCGGGTTTTCATGGCTCCTCCTCAAAAACAACATGACTCTTAAAAGTATACCTTATGGGTATCAGATGAAACACTGCCATTCACAGAAAGAAACACGTTTTTAATTGCATATTCAGTCAGCACACGCTATAATTGATTTATGCAGGAGTTAGCCTGATACGATGGTAAGTTTAACGCTTGTGTTATGGAATAAGCACACGCCTGAGCTGTTCGGCGCGTGTTTTTCTTTAAAATATGACTGAAACGGAGTTGAATAATCATGATGGACAGCGGTTTGATTGGTAAGATCGAAAAAGCAAAACGTTACGCAGAAGAAAAAGATCGAATTTGTATCACCAGCTTTGAAGCCAAATTCCGCGGAGAAAACAATGATCATACCGTTAGTTACGCAGATGGCAAATGGAATTGCACCTGCAATTATTTCCAAGGGCGCGGGGTATGCGCCCATACCATGGGGATGGAATTGATACTTGAAGGAATGGTTGAACCATCTGAGCACCTCGTTTGATCTCCTCAAAAAAAGAGCTCACGAGCTCTTTTTTTGACCTCTATACAAGGTCTTTCAGGATAATGCGATGAATGTAAGATTAAGGACTAAAGACGCATTCGCGAATGCGGTGTTGGCGTCGGTTCACGTTCAAGGTGAAGATCCGTCTCGATTGTGGGATAAATTGTTTGATTTGATTCCACGCGAAAAATCGATCTCGCCTGGAAGCGGCGCTTCTTTTGGCACTTACATTAACTACACACTAAAACCGCATAGCTTTAGTTATATGACTGATATTCAAGTTCAGTTGCGCGAAGTAGCGACTGGATCGAGTCTAGAAGAATATGATTGCTGAATGCTCCAAGGCGAGTGGTTTGAAACATATCGACATACCATAATATGAGTGCCGCTTAAGCGGAGGTATCACTGCCCAGATTACATGATGGAACACTGGGCGCAGATCGTCAGGGATTAATTTTACGCAAGGCTGCCTTGCTTTTCCTGTAACCTGAAAGGGTATTCAGGGTTTATTGTAAGATTGACATATACGGAGTTTTATTATGATAGCTATTAATCAAGCCGAAATAGCGGTAAATCTATTTTTCCAATCGCTTGTTCCCTGGCTGCAGAGCCTCATGCAGGTGATTACTCTGCTTGGGAGCGAGATTTTTTACATCCTATTTATGCCGGTTATTTATTGGTGCGTAGACGCATGGGCTGGCTTGCGAATTGGGGTGGTGCTGCTCTCCAGCGCGAGTTTGAATGGGTTCTTTAAGATCCTGCTTAAAGGTCCGCGCCCTTATTGGATCAGCGATAAAGTTACTGCCGGGGCGCATGAGTCTTCGTTCGGCATACCTTCAGGGCACGCGATGAATTCCGCGTCTGTTTGGGGCTGGAGCGCAGTTGAAGCAAAGAGCCGCAGGGCTTATTGGGCGGCTGTGATTACTGTGGCGCTGATCTCGATTTCGCGCCTGGTTTTAGGCGTACACTTCCTCAGCGACATTCTGCTGGGTTTGGTGCTGGGTGTGCTGCTCATTTTGATTTTCGGTAAAATCCAACAGCCTCTCGGCGGCTGGCTAAAGAAGCAAAGCCTCACTACCCAGATCCTGCTGGCTTTCGTCAGCTCGCTCTTGTTTATCGGGTTATCCGCCCTGGCAGTAACACTTTCTGACGGATGGCAGATGCCCGCGGATTGGGCGTCGCGCGCGGGTGAGGTGAACCCGCTGTCGCTGGACGGGGTCATCACGACAGCGGGGCTATGGTTTGGCATGTTGGGCGGATTCGCCTGGCTGAGGGAGCGCCGCGGCGTCCTTCAGAGCAAATCCGGCACCTGGCAGCGATTACTCCGCTACGTAGTGGGGATCGCGGGGGTTGTGGCTGTGTATGCTGGTTTAGGCGCGGTACTGCCAAAAAACTTGGGGCTGATCAGCGCGGTTTTGCGCTACCTGCGCTACTTTTTAATGGGTCTTTGGATATCCTGTCTGAGTCCGCTGCTTTTTGAGAAAATGAAAATCGGACGAATTGAGCCGGATTTTGAAGGGAAAAGCACTGCTCCGTTTTCAAGCAAAAATTAACCTCGGCAAAAGCGCAAATTAGCCGTGGTTTACGGTAAGAAACTTACAGCGGATGGTTAAGCCCATCCGCTGTGTTCAATCCGGAAAACTCCCTTGAGATTGCTGCTTCAGAAAGAAAGATGACGTTTCCTTCCAACAAAAAATGCCGCATAATCACGGCATTTTCAGGCGGAGAGAGTGGGGTTCGAACCCACGATGGGCACAAGTCCCATAACGGTTTTCGAGACCGCCCCGATCAACCACTCCGGCATCTCTCCAATAGGTTTCAGATTATACCTTAAAGGGCAAACTCCTGCCCCTTTTCCGCAAAAACCGGCACAGGCAGCTCTGGGTGCTCAGCCAGTTTTTCAGTCAGCGCTTGCGCCTGAGCTGGCTCGCCGTGGATGAGGATGATGCGCTTCAGGCTGGCTTTGCTTGCCAGGGCGTATTCCACCAGCCCGGTCTGCCCGGCGTGCGCGCTCAGCCCGCCAATCGTCACCACTTCCGCCTTGCGGAAATATTCCTCGCCAAAGATTCTCACCTTGCGTTCACGATCCGCCAGGCGCCTGCCGAGTGTGTCGGGGGCTTGCCATGAGATGATCAGAATAGTGTTGCGCCCATCCTCGATGTTGTTTTTAAGATGGTGCAAGATCCGACCATTTTCTGCCATCCCCGAGGCCGAAATAATGATCATTGGCTCTTTCCACTCGTTGAGCGCTTTTGATTCATCCACCGACATGGTATAGATCACATTATGGAAGTCCAGACCCTGCATGCGATGCTCGGCGATATACCGCCAGGTTTCATCATCAAAACATTCAGTATGTTTGCGGTAAAGCACAGACGCGTTCACCGCGAGCGGGCTGTCAACCACCACCGGAATATCAGGAATCATCCCATCATCAATCGCCTGGCTCAGGAAGTACGTCAGATTCTGAGTGCGCCCAACCGCGAACGCCGGGACGATCACCTTGCCGCCGCGTTTGATGGTGCGCTTGACCGCGTCTATAAACTCTTCAAAGGCATCTTCCATCGACTCATGCGGCTTATCGCCATAGGTACATTCCATCACCAGCGTGTCAACATCAAAAGGCAAAACCGGATCGTGCAGGATTGGAGCATCCATGCGGCCGATATCACCCGAAAACCACAACCGCCGGCTCTGCCCCGCGTCGTCCACATAATCCAGGATAACTGCCGCGGAGCCTAAAATATGCCCGGCATCTACCAACTGGGCAGTCACGCCGGGAATAGGTTCAAACTTTTGTTGATACCACACACTCTGAAAGTACGGCATCGCTTCGATCGCGTCTTTTTGGGTGTAAATTGGTTCAAGCGCGGGTTGGTGTTTCTTTTGGCGCTGTTTGTTGACATACTTGATGTCATTTTCCTGGATGTGCCCTGAATCCCTCAGCATGATGTCCGCGAGGTCTTCTGTGGCATCGGTAGCATAGATTTTGCCGCGATAACCCTGTTTGATGAGATTTGGAATATTGCCGCTATGGTCAATATGGGCATGCGAGAGGATCATCGCGTCGATATCCTTTGGGTCAAACGGAAAGTTGAGATTAATAGAGTAAGATTCATCGCGTTTGCCCTGAAACGTGCCGCAATCCAACAGGAGCTTGTGCCCCTGGTGTTCGATCAGATGCATCGAGCCGGTTACTGTGCGCGCCGCGCCGAGAACTGTCAGTTTCATTTTTCTGTCCTTTCCAATGCTTGGAAAATCGCTTCGCCGTAGCGTTCAAAACGGTGGGGGAAGTGCCGCATGGCTTGCTTCAGCTCAGCCCGATCTAAAAACTCCTGCCGTGCCAGGCATTCCAGCAGGTCGCGGGAGATAATCGCGTTGGAGGGAACGCCTTCCTCCAACCCGGCTTGTTTGCGCCATATCGACAGCGCGTCGCGCCGTTGAATTTCTTTTTCGCTCAGATAATGATTTTTGCGCGGATTGATCTTTTTCGGGTTCGCCCGCCAGGCTTCAATGGTTTGCATCAGCGCCGCGCCATACCTCCGGACCTGACTTTCTGAAAGGGAGGGCAGCAGGCTGAGTTCCTGGATATAGTGAGGCTGAGTTTGGGCTATTTCGGTCAGTGCCCGGTCAGAGAATACCTTAAACGGCGGGACGTCGCGTTTGCTGGCGATGATCTCGCGCGTATGGTTCAGCGCGTCCAACAGCGAAAGAGCCTCTGGGGTCAGATCCTGCGCGCCTCTAACCCGCCAAACATCTTCCTTGTGCGGCTCGAGGGGTTTTAGCAGATGCGCCATCGCCTCGCCATCTTCCAGTACCAGAAAAAGGCGATTTTTTTCTTCCAGCTGCGGCTGAAGCACATCACGCAGCGGAATTAGATAGTGCGAGTCGTACTGCGCGTATCGCAGCATTTCTTCTTTCAGGGGGCGTTCACCCCAATTCGCGCGTTGATATTTTTTTTCAAGGGTGATGTCAAAGTATTTCTCAACCAACGCCGCAAACCCCAAGTTGGGCTCTGCCAAGGCGGTTGCCGCCAGCATTGTATCGAAGATATTATGAAAACTCATGTTAAAATCACGCTTCAGGCAGGTGATATCGTAATCGCCAGCGTGGAACACCTTCTGGATATCTGCCCGGTCAAACAGACCGCCGAGTTCGCTCAGGTCGCTGAATACGAATGGGTCGAGCAGAAAATCGCGTTCGGAGCTGGAGAGCTGGATTAGACAGACTCGCTCGTGATACGCGTGCAGACTGTTAGATTCAGTGTCCACCGCGATGGTCGGTTGTGCGATTAGATGAGCCAGCATTTGCTGGTAGGTTTCAGAGGTATTGACGATGCTCGCGTCAGGCATCTTTGGTGGCTGCATAGGACTTCATTATACTCTTAGAAGAGATGCGTACACAGGTTTTCGTAGGCCGGAATGAGACCGCCTTGCAGTGCTTGACATAGGATTGCTTTTTGCGAGCTCACTCCGGCAAAAGATACACACCATGTAAACCGTTGTGGTGAAAGACATCCTATCAAATTATCGATTGGCGGAGTGGCGAAAGAGCGCCATTCCGCCCTACAAAAAACTGCTTATCTAACTTGGCGGAGTGGCGAAAGAGCGCCATTCCGCCCTCGTATAACAAATCCTTGTTAGAATAAGAAACTTAACAGGAGGCTGCTATGCATCTGGTTTTGGTACGGCATGGAGAACAGGATTACACGCTCACGGAAGGTCGGGGCTTTCCCGGTCCGGGGCGCGAACTCGCTCCGCTCACGCAGCGAGGCATTGCCCAGGCGGAAGCTGTTGCCAGCGATCCGCGTCTGAAGGGCTGCCAGTTGATCATCAGTTCCCCGTATACCCGCGCCTTGCAAACCGCGGCGATAATTTCGCGCCGGCTTGATCTGCCCATCGAAGTGGCTTTTGATCTGCATGAGTGGCTGATCGACACCCGTTACCAAAATCGCGATCTCACCGACACTCTGGCAGCCATCCATGAAGCCAGCCTCTGCAAAGGCGTGCGCGTGCCGGAGGCAAAGCTCCACTGGGAAGGTTACGACCAGGTCTTCCAGCGCGCCTCTGCCGCTCTTTTGCCCTATCTGAGTTACCATAAGGTCATGGTGGTATGCCATGCCTATGTCATCAAACAATTTTATAATCCAGGTCACATCCCGCACTGCGGCATTGTGGAAGTGGAATTTAGCGAAGATTTCACCTGGCCCGGATACATTGAACGCGGAAAACGACAGGAGTCGCGATGAGAGCAATTTTGCAGCGTGTTACACAAGGCAGCGTCACGGTTGAGAACAAGGTGGTAGCAAATATCGGCTTGGGATATGTGATTTTGCTGGGGATTGGTCCGGAAGACACCCCAGAACTCGCCCGGGAGCTTGCGGAGAAATCGGCGTACTTGCGCGTGTTTGAAGACGAAGCCGGCAAGATGAACCTCTCTCTGCTGGATGTCGGCGGGGCAGCGATCGTTGTCTCGCAGTTTACACTCTACGCGGACACCAGCCGCGGGCGGCGCCCTTCATTCATTAACGCAGCCAAGCCTGAGCTTGCTGAACCGCTGGTAGAGGTCTTTGCCGCCCGGCTGCGCGAACTCGGCATCCCCACCCAGCAGGGCGTGTTTGGCGCGCATATGGTCGTGGACATCCGCAACGACGGACCGGTTACGATCTTGCTTGAATTGCCGCAAATTAATTGACCTGGTTGCTCCAGGGAGCTCTCAATTTAGGTTTTTCCTGGGTTGTGGGTTCTGAGCGCTTAGGCGCAGGTTCGGGTTCGGGTTGCGGTTGATCGGGGGCAACCGCGGTTGGGGTGATATCGCCCTTAACTTCCTCCAAAGGCTGGCTCTCTTTCAGGTTGTTTTGAACAGCCGAAATCTGAGGTTGATCCGGCGCTTGTTCGTCTTTTAACGAGATTTCAATTCGTTCTTCCATGCGCATCTGACCGCGCAAGAAAGCTCCATCTTCGCTGCTAAAACTAACCGCCACCACATCTCCCCATACCCTGCCAGTAGAACGGATTTCGAGCTTTTGGCAGGTAATATTCCCCTGTACCGTGCCTGAAACCACTACGGTTTCCGCTTTTATCTCCGGGCAGATCACTTTGCCGGTTTCAGCGATGATCACCAGCCCTTTCATGACAAGATCGCCTTGCATGGTGCCCTCAATGCGCACTCCGCCTGTGCCGTGCAAATCGCCGACCCAGTGAATTCCAGGTCCCAAAACCGTCCCTACCCGTGCCTGCAACTTCTCGGGCGTAAAGACTTCTTTTTCTTTCTTTCGTAAAATCATCTTCATTGTCACAATCTTACACCAACTCATCCGTGAAAAGATAATCCGGATCAGTGAAAAAAGTGCGATTCATTGTCGATTCTTAATAAACTTGGTTTTCAGTCAAGGCGCGTCTCTGCTGATGGAAAACGAGGTTGCTTACCGCCTTAAAATTTCCATTCCCAGCGCCACGGAAGCGAGAGCCATGGCTCGGGGGTTGCGCCAAGGCCAATGCGCGGGGTGAGCCTTACCTGCTCCAAAGGCGCGCTGGCGCCTTTTTCCACCCACAAACCGCCATCCGTTGAACACACATCCGTCCCATTTTGCTCGCGGGTTATCCCCAAAGCTTGAGTCAGCTTTGCCGGACCATTCAGCCAGGCGTTGGTATCCGCCAAATGGGGGCGAAGCGCGCGCATCGCGTCCAGCCCCTCAACCGGCTTAATCGCGCGGATTAATACCGCCGCCGGTATACCTTCACTCTCACACACCAGGTTGAGCATCCAGTGCATCCCGTAGGTAAAGTAGACATACGCCCGGCCCGGCGCGCCAAACATGACGGTGTTGCGCGCCGTTTTGCCCACCCTGGCATGGCAAGCCTGATCTTCCATCCCCTGATATGCCTCCGCCTCCACGATCATCCCTGCCAGGCGCTGACCCTGCCACTGGCGCACGAGTAGGCAGCCCAGAAGCTCTGGGGCAACTTGAGGCGCGGGGCGTGAGAAGAATTCAATTGGGAGGATTGGGTTCATTCTTTCCTAAACTGGGGATCCCGCTCAATGGTCAGCCGTAAACCAGTTTCCAGCGGAACCATGGGCAGATAGTTAAGCTTTTCGTAAGCCTTATTGATATCGGCGCACATACGGTCCGAGCCGCCGCTCTTAAGCGGGTTGTAAACCTCTTCAGGTTTTTTGCCGGTCACCTGCCTCACCAGGCGCGCCAGTTCTAAAACGCTCGTTTCAACGCCGCTGCCGATATTGATCACCTGCTGGTCGACCCCCACCGCGGAAGAGGCGGTCGCCAGCGCGTTCACCACGTCATCCACATAAACATAATCGCGCGTTTGGTTGCCGTCGCCGTGAATAATGATGGTTCCGTTGGTTAGCGCGTTTTTGAGGAAGTTAGAAATGATCGGTGGATGGGAACTTGGGATGCGCTGCCCGGGTCCGTAAGCATTAAAAATACGCAAACAAACTGCTTCCACGCCTGCCTGAGCGCTGATGGTCAGCACATAATGTTCGGCGGAAAGCTTAGAAACAGCGTAAGGGGATTCGGGGTGAACCTCAGAAGTTTCGAGATAAGGGGACTGGTCCTGGCGTCCATAAATCGCTCCGGAAGAAGCAAGCACCACTCGCTTCACCTTTGTGTCGCGGATGGCTTCCATCAATGTGACCGTCCCGCTGACATTCACCAGGTTATAGATGCTGGGGAAGAGGGAGGATTCCGGGACGCTGACCTTGGCTGCCAGGTGAAAAACACAGTCCACATCCGACAGGAGCTTCCAAAGCAGTGTCTTTTCGTTGATATCTCCCTGAAAGAACTCCACCTCAGGAATTAAATGAGCCGGATTACCCGCCGAGCAGTCATCCAGCACCCGCACATGATGCCCTTGTTTTGCCAGGCGGTTGCTTAGGGCAGTGCCCAAAAACCCCGCCCCTCCAGTAACTAAATAGTTCATCGCAGACTACCTGTCTCTAAATTGGCTGAATTATAGCACGCCAGCTAGACCAACTGATCGTCTTGATGCAATTTTTCTGCCAGTTTTTCCCATTCAGCGAGCAAGTTTTCCAGAGTTTCTATCGCGGTTTGATAATTCTCGGTGACCTTCTCCAGCTTGCGCAAGTCAGCAGGCGGTTTTGAGAGCTGAGCCTCCAGGCTCGCCTTCTCAATTTCTGCCGCGTGAATTTTTTGCTCAATCGCGGAAAGCTTTTTCTCAATCTGCTGACGCTGATTGCGGCTTAAACTCGTTCTGACGGGTGCAATCTCACTTTCAACTGATGGAATCTCAGCCGCAGGCGGCGTATCAGGCGCTAAGGGAGTTTGCCGCGATTCTTTGAACTGCCGGTAGTCTGAATAGCCGCCTTTAAATACCTGCAAGGTGGCGCTGTGCGTGTCTAACTCCCAGATTTGGGTTGCCAGGGCGTCAATCAGGTAGCGGTCGTGCGATACCAGGATGATCGTGCCCGGATAATTTGCCAGCACATCCTGCAGCACCTCTTGTGTCGCAAGGTCAAGGTGATTTGTGGGCTCGTCCAGCATCAACAGATTCGCGTCTGAGAGTGCCAGTTTTGCCAACGCCAGCCGACCGCGCTCACCGCCTGAGAGCGTCGCCACGGCAGCAAAAACTTCGTCGTTCTGAAAGCCGTAGCGCGCGAGGTAGTTGCGCATTTCAGCTGGCAGCATGTTTGGTGCGACGCTGCTGATTTCATCCATCAGGGTGTTTTCACCCCGCAGACCCTCGTGCGCCTGGGCAAAGTAGCCCACCTTGAGGTTCGCTCCCAGTTCAACCCGGCCGGCATACGCGGGGATCTGATTCAGCACGGTTTTGAGCAAGGTTGTCTTGCCCGCGCCGTTTGGCCCGATCACCGCCACACACTCGCGCCTTTCCAACACCAGGTCCGGGCAATAAAAAAGCGGTCTGCCTTCATCTTCATAGCCAACTTGCAGGTCATAGGTGCGCAGCACCAAATTGCCGGAGCGATCAGCCAGCTTAAAACGCAAATGCATCGGTCGGATGTTGGCAGTCGGGGCGGTCAAACGAGAATCAGCCAGCAGACGTTCAAGGCGGCGCTGACGACCTCTCGCCTGGTTATTATTTTGGGTTCCCAGAAAGCGCCGGATATAATCCTGCTGCTTTTCAATGTACTCTGTTTGGGCTTCATATTCCGCCAGCCGGCGCTCGTAGCGTTCTTCGCGTTGGCGCAAATAGGCGGTGTAATTCCCGCGGTAGACCTCCAACGAGGGCGTCATTTCCCAGATAAAGCGCGCGGTCTGATCCAAAAAATAGCGGTCGTGCGAAACAATCACTACCGCCCCATTCCAGTCCTTAAGATAAGCTTCAAGCCATTCCACAGCACTGATATCCAGGTGGTTGCTGGGCTCATCCAGAAGCAGCAGATCGGGATCGTCCAATAAGATGCGGGCTAAGCGGGCTCTTGTGCGCTGCCCGCCTGAAAGCTGCGTTAGCGGTCGGTCGTAATCGCTTTCCAAAAAGCCTAAGCCGTCCAGAGTCGAGCGGATGCGAGACTGATAGGTGTAGCCGCCATTATTTTCGAATTCAGTTTGAACTTTGCCGTAGCGTTCCAAGACCGCGGGGTCACAGGTGGGCTCCTGCATGGCTTTTTCCATCGCCCGCAGCTCCTCCCCCTTTGAGATCAAGCCCTCGAATGCAACCAAGCATGAGCTCCAAAGCGTTCCGTCCACCACGCTTACAGCCTCCTGAGGCAGGTAGCCCACTTTTAAGCCTCGTGAGCGGTGCACCGAGCCTTCGGTTGGCGTATCTTCGCCTGCCAGAATGCGCAGGAGCGTCGTCTTGCCTACTCCGTTTGGACCGACAATCGCGATTCGGGCATTCCGTGGAATAGCCAAGGTGATACCATCAAAAATATCCACCGGACCAAAGGATTTTGCCAGATTTTGAGCAGTAAGCAGCGACATGGTGTTTAAAGTATACCAGTACAGCTAAACCACTGTTAAAATAGTTGCGATAAGTGATAGAATGAAGCGTTGCTCATTTATTGAGCAGCTAATCAAAACAACCCAATTTAAGGAGTTTTTTATGTCCCCAATCAAGAATAAAGTTTTGTTGACTCTGATCCTGGTGGTGATGCTTGCCGCGAGTGCTTGCGGCGCTAAAACCCCCACAGCCGAGCCAACCGTTCAACCCCAGCCAACCGCGGTTGCGACCGAAGCACCTGTGGTGCAACCAACCGCAGAACCGACCGTCGAGCCCACCAAGGGACCGATCGTTATCACTGATGTGATTGGTCGCGTTGTCACACTCGAAAAACCAGCCAACAAACTGGTCGGCACTCACAACCCCACCCTCAACGCCGCGATCGTGCTTGGGGGAGGCGGAAAATATCTGGCCGGCTTTGGCAATAAGGCGATGTCGCGCGGATTATATGAGCTTGTGGTTGAAGGCTACAATGACCTGCCCGAGATTGGCAAGGGCAGCAATGTAAACATGGAAAGCGTTGTGGCAACAGGCGCGGACCTTGTGATTCTTCCCAAACGCCACCAGGACCTTGTCCCTCAGTTTGAGGCGGTAAACATCCCCACGCTGGTCATTCTCGACAATGTCGAAAACTTTGATACGGTCAAGCAGACGCTTAAGATTCTTGGGCAAGCGCTTGGCGAGAATGAAAGAGCCGAGAAAATCTCAACATTTATCGACTCACAGGTAGAAAATGCCGCGACACTGCTGAAAGACACCACCAATAAACCATCCGTTCTCTTCCTTGGCAGCAGCTCAAAACTTTCGGTTGCCACTCACTCGATGATTCAGAGCAGTCTGATTGAAGACGCCGGTGGAACGAATGCCGTCTCCGGCGTGGATGTTGTGGGCAAATTCGCGGATGTCAGCATCGAACAAATCATCGCATGGAACCCCGAGGTAATCTGGGTCCCCAACTATGCTGAATACACCATCGAAAGCTTGTTAACCGACCCCGCCTGGAGCAGCATCAGCGCCATCCAGAATAAGCGGGTCTATCAATTCCCCTCTTTGCTTGAACCTTGGGATTATCCTACCGCCGCGGTTGTACTTGGGTTGGATTGGGCTCTCAATAACCTCCACCCCGATTTATACAGCCGTGAAACCCTGTTGGATAATGTCAACGATTTTTACATGATGGTTTATGGTAAAACCATTACACCAGAACAATTAGGAATCGAGTAAAGTTAAGGCTTGAAAACAAGCGTCACCGCATCACAAAATAAGCATAGACAGTGGCTTTGGCTGTTGTCTATGCTTTTATTTTTTGGGATTTTTATTTCACTGAGCCTTGGACGCTACAGCAACGACCCATTGAAGGTCTTGAACGTTTTTCTATCAAAACTTGGCATGGATGTGCCTGTTGACCCTATGATGGGCAGCATCATTTTCAACGTTCGTTTGCCGCGCGTGTTGGCTTCCGTGATGATTGGCGCGATGCTTTCGCTCTCGGGCGCGGTTTATCAGAGCGTTTTTCGCAATCCGCTGGTTTCTCCGGATTTGCTCGGTGTGTCCTCCGGCGCGGCGGTTGGGGCTTCAAGCGCTATTTTGCTTGGAGCGGGGTTGATCACACGGCAGGTGGCGGCGTTCGCGGGAGGCATCCTGGCTGTTTTGATCACCGCATCGGTGCCGCGCCTTCTGCGCAACCGCTCCAACATGATGCTGGTGCTTTCTGGCATCATCGTTGGGGGCTTCCTCAGCTCGGTGCTGGCAATCATGAAGTTTATGGCAGAGGAACAGACCCAACTCGCTTCGATTGTCTATTGGCAAATGGGCAGCCTGGCATCTATCCTCGGGCACGAGCTTGCTGCTGTGTTTCCGGTGTTTTTGGTCTGCTCCATTCTCCTGCTATTGCTCTCCTGGCGTCTCAACATCCTGTCGTTTGGGGACATTGAAGCAAAAACCCTGGGT
>LUZV01000244.1 GCA_001603765.1 Anaerolineales bacterium Chloro_02
CCCCGAGAAGTTCCGGAAATCCGGCCGATTTGCGGTATACTACTTCTTTGGTAATTAAAACAATATACACCCGGAGGAAAAAGTGGATCCTATTATTAATGCTGTTCTTAAACCCAAGAGCATCGCCGTGATTGGCGCGTCAACCAACCCCGATAAAATCGGCTACAAGGTCGTCGAGAACCTCAAAAACTGCGGCTATCAGGGCGCGGTTTATCCGATCAACCTTGAAGCGCATGAAATCATGGGCTACAAATGCTATCCAAGCATCAAGGATGTGCCCTATGTGGTAGACGCCGCCGTGATCACCGTTCCCGCGAAGATCGTGCCAAAAGTTGTCCAGGAATCAGGCGAAAAAGGCGTTAAGGGTCTCAGCATCATCAGCTCCGGTTTCAGTGAAGTCGGCGACCACGCCCTTGAGGATGAGGTCGTGCGGATTGCCCATGAATACGGCATGCGCATCATCGGACCGAACATCATCGGTGTGCTTTCCAACAGCGACAAAATGAACGCCTCTTTCACCAACTTTCTGCCGCTGGAAGGCAAGGCGGCGCTGGTCTCTCAGAGCGGCGCGCTGCTGATCGCGATGGACGCGGCTACCTACACCCGCCGGGTTGGGTTCGATAAAATGATCTCGATTGGCAACCAGGCAGATTTGGACTTCGCCGACCTGATCGCCTACCTCAACGAAGACGAAAACACCTCCTGCATCACCCTTTATATCGAAGGTATCAAGGACGGACCGCGCTTTATGGAAGAAGCGCGCAAATGCACCAAGCCGATCATCGCCCTCAAAGCCGGCACCTCTGCCCACGGCGCGGCCGCTGCCGCCTCGCACACCGGCTCGCTGGCTGGCAGCGCCAA
Organism: Anaerolineales bacterium Chloro_02; assembly: GCA_001603765.1. Taxonomy (GTDB): domain Bacteria; phylum Chloroflexota; class Anaerolineae; order Anaerolineales; family Anaerolineaceae; genus Mesolinea. The sequence goes on from LUZV01000244.1 coordinate 862, forward strand.
AGTTTATGAGGCTGCCTTTGAGCAGGCTGGCGTGGCTCAGGCTGAGGATCTGAACGACATGTTCGACACCACCCTGGCGCTCTCATTGCAGCCAACCATGAAAGGCGACAATCTTTTGATCGTCACCAATGGCGGCGGTGTGGGCGTTTTGGCGACAGATGCGGCGGAAAAGTTTGGCTTGCCGCTCAAGTTCGCCCCTGAGGACGTGCAGGCTGAGCTGCGCAAACACATGCCCTCCTTTGGTTCCGCCAAAAACCCGGTGGACATCACCGGCGGCGCTGGGCTGGAAGGCTACTATGAAGGCGTCAAGTATTCCTATGCGCACCCCTGGGTGGACGGTATGGTAGTGCTTTACTGCGAAACCTCCGTCACTGACCCGCAGGAAATTGCCGAAGCGATCTATAACGCGAAAAATGAATCCGGCGCGAGCGGCAAACCGATTGCGGTTTCTTTCATCGGCGGCGACCGCTGCGAAGCAGCAATGAAATGGCTGATCGAACACGACATCCCCACCTATGACGCCCCCGACCTGGCTGTCAAAGCGATGGCATCCCTGCGCAAACAGGATGATATGCTTAAGACCGCGCACAATGGTCTGTACAAACCCACGGATGTAGACAGCGATTTGGCTCGCAAGATTATCGCCGGCGCGCGCGCCAAGGGACGCGACGCTCTGACCGAGGTTGAAGCGAAGAACGTCTTCAGAGCTTACGGGCTGCCCGTAACCCCAACCGTCCTCGCCCACAGCGAAGACGAAGCCGTTCAGCTCGCTGAGAAGATCGGCTTCCCGGTGGTGATGAAGATCGTTTCGCCCGACATTTTGCACAAATCTGATGCCGGCGCGGTGAAAGTGAACATCAAAAATGAGCAGGGTGTGCGCGACGCCTGGAAGGTGATCATGGAAAACTCCCTCGCCTACAAAGCCGACGCTGAGATTGATGGCGTTGCCGTGCAGGAGATGGCTCCGTGGGCTACTGAGGTGATCGTTGGCTCAGTGAATGACGCCACATTTGGTCCAACCGTGATGTTTGGTCTGGGCGGTATTTTTGTGGAAGTCATGAAGGACGTAACTTTTAAGGTCGCCCCGATTGACGAAGCAACCGCGCTGGATATGCAGTCTGAGATTAAGAGCTCCAAGATCCTCGAGGGCGCTCGCGGTGAATCCCCACGCGATCAGAAAGCCCTGGCAAACGTGCTGGCGCATTATTCCTTCATGGTTTACGACCTGAAGGATGAAATCGCCGAATCGGACGCCAACCCGGTCATCGTCTATGAAAACGGTCAGGGCGTGGCGGTTGTGGACGCGCGCATCATCTTGACCAAGAAGTAAAGCTTTACGTCCATTCGTATTCCTAAGCCACTGTTGGTAAAATCAGCAGTGGCTTATTTTTTACAGTCGGAATGCAGATTGGATTTTGAGTGATGGACCTCTCACGGCGTGATTTTCTAAAATATGGCGCGCTCAGCCTGGGCGCCGCGGCAATCCTGCCCGATGCGCAACCCTATAGCGGCTTTGGCAGACCGCGCTACATGCTGGTTGGGGAAAAATCCGGCGTCAGTATCCACAAGGAACCGGACGAAACCAGCGCGATTATCTACCAACGGCAGTACCTGGACATCATCAACGTGTATGATGAAGTGATCGGACCCAACGGACCCGCCTGGAATCCGCTGTGGTACCGCTGTTGGGGCGGGTTCGTGTTTAGCGGGCTGCTGTACGAAGTGAAATACGAGCTGAACAAACTCTCTCAACCCAAACGCCGCACGGGACAGCTGGCTGAAATCACCGTCCCTTATACTCGCTCTCTCTACCGACAGAACCCCGACGGTTGGGTGCCGCTTTGGATGTACTACTACCGCTCCGCGCATTGGGTGGTGGACGTTGTGCAGGGACCGGATAAACAGCCCTGGTATTTGATCGAAGATGAGCTTGGGCATACCCGGACGATCGTGCGCCATGAACACATGCGGTTTATCGAGGATGAAGAATTCGCGCCGATTTCTCCGGATGTGCCGGCTGGTGAAAAGACGATTGATGTTTCCCTGCCGTTACAGCGCTTGCAAGCATTTGAGGGAAATACCCTCGTAAAGGAATTTAAAGTCTCGACCGGCTTCCCAACCGGCGAAGGGCTATACGCAATTAAGACGAAAATGCCATCCAAACATATGGGAAACGCCGTCCTGACGAGTAATGTGCGCGAACGGATTTGGATGGGCGTGCCTTGGACCTGCTTCTTTGAGATGGAGATCGGGCTGGCAACGCACGGCACTTTTTGGCAT
>LUZV01000245.1 GCA_001603765.1 Anaerolineales bacterium Chloro_02
CAGACCGAATTGATAGCCAATTGCTCAATAAATGAGGTAAAATCTTAGCGGCGCTGGGTCTAAGCGAACGGATCCCGCGCTTTCTTAGAGAAATTGAAAAAATTAATAGGGAGAAGAAATGAAACGTTTTGCTTTAGTAATAATTTGTTTAGGATTGCTATTTTCTGCCGCGGCATGCAAGCAAACACCGGTCAATAAGGTCATTCGCATGTCCACCACCACCTCGGTTAATGATTCCGGGTTGATGGCTTATCTGCAGCCTGTGTTTGAGAAAGATACCGGCTACACGCTCGAGATCACGTCTGCCGGTACTGGCGCCGCAATCGAAAAGGGCCGCACGGGAGATGCCGATATCCTCCTGGTGCATTCTAAGGCGCAGGAAGAAGCTTTTATTGGGGAAGGATTTGAAGAAACCCGCATCCCGTTTATGTACAACTTCTTTGTTATCGTGGGACCGAAAAATGATCCAGCAGGTGTCGCGAGCAAGACGACTGCAGCGGAAGCTTTCAAGGCGATCGCGGACGCGGGAGCGGTGTTTGTTTCCCGCGGTGATGAAAGCGGCACACACAATAAGGAAAAGGCGATCTGGGCCTCGATCAACCTCGATCCGGTTGGGAAAGATTGGTATGTGAGCACTGGCTCGGGCATGGGCGCAACCTTGACCGTGGCTGATGAGCAGCAAGGATACACCCTCTCGGACAAGGCAACCTTCCTTGCCCATTCGAACAGCCTGTCACTCTTACTTGAAGATGCTGCCGACATGAAAAACACCTATTCTGTCATCGCGATCTCCCCGAAACGTTTCGCGGAAACAAACGCTGATGGCGCCAAGGCATTCATCGACTGGCTGAAGACCGAAAAGGCGCGCAAGATGATTGCCGAATTTGGCGTAGCTGAATATGGTCAACCGCTGTTCTTCGTTTTGAATTAAAATTGTCGCGGTTGATCACTCAGATAATTAATCTCCTTTTTGGAACAGACCCAGAGTTGCGCCAGATTATTGGCGTAACTCTGCGGATGTCTGTTTTGAGCACCCTGATTTCTGCGCTGATTGGCATTCCATGGGGGGTGGCGATGGGTGCCAATCGGTTCAACGGAAAGGTGATTCTCTCCAGGATTACAAACACATTGATGGGGCTTCCGCCGGTTGTCGCGGGTTTGGTCGTTTTCTTAGTCTTATCGCGCAGTGGTCCTCTGGGGAAGTTGAGCTTGCTTTATTCCGTCTCGGCAATGGTGATCGCCCAGGTGGTATTAATCTCGCCGATCATTGCCGGCATGACCGCTAATATTGTGAGTTTGAGGGCTCCATCAATTAATGAAACGTGTGCTGGAGTTGGCATTTACGGCTGGAAACGTCTTTGGCTTACGATTAAGGAATGCCGGATCCCGTTTATCACCACGATTTTGGCAGGATTTGGTCGCTCGATTGCTGAGGTTGGAGCAGTGCAGATGGTGGGAGGGAATATTCAGTTTAAGACTCGTGTGATGACAACTGCCATTATGATGCAGACCAATATGGGGCGTTTTGAGTTCGCGATCTCGCTGGGCGCGGTGCTTCTGCTCATTTCATTTGTCATCAACAGCCTGGTACACAGAATACAGGAGCAGACACAGCATGATCGTCCTGCGTGAGGTCATTCAACAGTTCGGCGGAAGAATTGTGCTCGATATTCCGGAGTTGTGTTTTGAACCCGGTCGGCGCTATGGCTTAATTGGCGAAAATGGCAGCGGAAAAACGACTCTTATACGTCTGCTTGCCGGAACTTTGCATTCTTCCTCGGGAAAAATTGTAGGGTTGAACGAGAAAAGGATCGGCTATCTGCCTCAGTCGCCCTACGCGTTTTCTTTTTCTGTGCTCCAAAATGTCATGATGGCGGCGGATGGGCATGGTAATGCCAGGGATTTGGCAAAAAGCGCGCTGTCTGCGGTTGGGATGGAAAGCCTGATGAATGCCAGGGGCGACAGACTTTCTGGCGGTGAGGCTCAGCGAATGGCATTAGCCCGGGTGCTGGTGCGCTCTTATGATGTGCTTCTGTTGGATGAGCCGACTTCTGCGACCGATGTGCGAAGCATGGACTTAATTGAGCAGACGCTGCAGGACGCGATCCAAAAGACACACTGCACCCTGATTTTCTCAACTCATTCTCCCGCGCAGGCGAAGAGATTGGCTGACGAAGTGTTGTATCTCGAAAAGGGTCGGATTGTCGAGATGGGCAACGCGGAGGAATTGTTTCGCGAGCCGAAGGACGACCGCACGCGTGCGTTTTTGCAGCATTGGAGCCTAAAATCCTGATCGCCGCATAACAAGCAAAATGGTTTTCAACATCAAAGGTCAATGAGGGTGGTGGTGATGACCCGTGTATTGTATATTCGCTCAAGTTAGCGGAAAACATGTGGAGATGGCGGTCTTTGCACGCGCCTATCTTCTTGTTATAATGCCGTGAATAGCTGCGGCGCGTTTCGGTTTGCGCGTTTAATCCAAAAAATTGTAAATAAGAGGATGTATGAGCCTGAGAGAAGACCGTTTTTTTGATCCGGACCCTGAACAAAAAAGAATGGCAATGTCTCTGTTCGCAAGTATTGAGAAATTGCCGATCATTTCTCCTCATGGGCATGTAGATCCAACTCTTTTCAGCGAGGCTGATTACCATTTTGAAGACCCAGTCAGCTTATTGATTAAACCGGATCACTATTTGATCCGGATGCTGATCTCACAAGGGTTAACTTATGACGAGATACTCTTTGGGAAAGACCCGAGACAAACCTGGCGCTTGTTCTGCGACCATTTTTACCTTTTCAGGGCTACCCCTTCAGGCATTTGGCTCCGGCATTCATTGGAAACCGTTTTTAAGGTTACAGAGAGGCTAACACTTGAGACTTCCGACCGGGTTTACGACCAGATACAGTCGGTATTACGATCGCCTGATTTCACTCCACGCAAACTCTTTAGCGAGTTTAATATTGAAGTTTTAGCCACAACGGATGGAGCAACGGATAAACTGACGCACCACCAAAAGATCCGCGATTCGGGCTGGAAGGGCAGAGTCATCCCGACCTTCAGACCAGATGAGCTTACTAACCTGCTTGCTCCTGGCTGGCGTCAGAAGATTGATCTTTTGGGCGAAATCTGCGGAATTGAAGTCTCATCTTTTTCAAATTTCATTCGGGCAATTGAAGCCAGACGCGAATTTTTCAGATCCATGGGCGCTACCGCGACCGATAGTGGTGTGTTCTCGATGAAAGCCCTTCGGCTGAGCGAGAGTGAAGCGGAGGGGATCTTCCGGCACGCGCTGAACGGGACCGTCAGCCCTAATGAGGCGGAGGCGTTTACCGCTCACATGCTGATGGAATCCGCGCGTATGAGCGTGGAAGATGGCATGGTCATGCAGGTACATCCTGGCGTTTATCGCAACCATAACCCGGAGGTTTTTGATCGTTATGGCGCGGATCGCGGGTTCGACATCCCGGTGCGAGCGGAGTTTACGAACAATTTGCAGCCGCTTCTGAAGGCGTACGGAAATTCACCGAAGTTCAAACTGTTGCTATTTACCCTTGATGAAACCACCTATACCCGCGAGCTCGCGCCGCTGGCTGGCGCTTATCCGTCTGTGAAACTTGGACCGCCCTGGTGGTTTAACGATTCCCTGAATGGCATGAGAAGATACTTTGATCAGGTCGTCGAGACCGCCGGTATCTATAACCTGAGCGGATTTAATGACGACACGCGCGCGTTTCTTTCTATTCCCGCCCGGCATGATGTGTGGCGCAGAGCTGCGGCGAATTGGCTGGCGAATCAGGTGCTGAGGGGGTTGATTGAGGAAGATGAAGGTTACCAGATGGCCAGGGAACTCGCGTATGACCTGGCGAAAAAAGCCTATAACTTATCTTAAATTGGAGATGAAAATGAGTGAGTTTTTGAAATATTTCGACTTTTCTGGCGCAACTTTTGTTGTAACTGGCGGTGCCGGCGTGATTTGCGGCGCGATGGCGCAGGCTCTTTATGAACTGGGCGCGAACATCAGCATTTTTGACCATAATCTTGACGCCGCGAACGCGATGGTTTCTAAGCTGGAAGCTTTGGGCGGGTCGGGACACGCTCAGGCGGTCAAATGTAACGTGCTCGATTTGCAATCCATTCGTGATGGCGCGGATCAGGTTTTACAAAAATTCGGAAAGGTCGATGGGCTGATCAACGGCGCGGGCGGAAATAAGCCCGATGCCACAACGACTGCCTCGAAGACCTTTTTTGACCTTGATACTGATGCCATTCGTTGGGTGTTTGACCTCAACCTTTTGGGCACGATTCTGCCCTCACAAGTTATCGGGAAACACATGGCTCAGCGCAAACAAGGAGTGATCCTGAACGTTTCTTCCATGAATGCTTTCCGACCGCTGACGCGCATCCCGGCTTATTCTGCTGCCAAGGCTGGCGCGAGCAATTTTACGCAATGGCTGGCAGTCCATATGGCGCAGGAATACTCCCCCGAGATCCGGGTAAACGCCATCGCGCCGGGGTTCCTCCTGACCGATCAGAACCGTTTTCTGCTGACAGAAGAAGGCACCGGGGCGTTAACCGCTCGCGGGCAGCAAATCCTTAACATGACACCGCTGGCGCGCTTTGGCGAACCGGAAGACTTGATCGGCGCCACGCTCTGGCTTCTGTCACCAGCTTCACGCTTTGTTACCGGTGTGGTTGTCCCCGTGGACGGCGGTTTTAACGCCTTTAGCGGAGTATAAACTGACCCGCATTGCAATCAAAAGGAGGACCGATGCTCGTTGCTTCTGCTTACTCAAAAACTGGTTTGCTTACCGAAGATGAGATTTTCAAGACATTATCGCTCGGCTTAGAGGGCAAATTTGCTGGAAAGAAGGTGCTGGTTCTCATCCCTGACCATACCCGGTCCCTGCCTCTTCCGGCGCTGTTTCGCATGCTCGTGAAGATCCTTGCGGATAC
>LUZV01000246.1 GCA_001603765.1 Anaerolineales bacterium Chloro_02
TAAAGATTGTATACAAAGAAAATCCCGCGCAACCCAAATTGATCGAGTAACGTGAAAACTTCAGATTTCGATTACCCTTTGCCGCCTGAGTTGATCGCTCAGGTGCCGTTAAAAACGCGGCATGATTCGCGCCTGTTGGTGTATAGGAAGCGCGCGGAAAGTATTACCCATACGCACTTCAAAAAAATCAGCGAATTTTTACGCCCGAGAGACGTGCTGGTGATCAACAAAACCCGCGTCATCCCCGCGCGTTTGTACGCACAAAAGGAGACAGGCGGAAAAGTAGAAGTGCTCTTGCTGAAAAAACTGGAAGGCGAGCGTTGGGAAGTGCTGGTGGGCGGTAAACGCGTGAACCAGGGTAAAAAGTTGACTTTCGGTGATGGTATTGATGGGGAAGTGGACGATGTATTGGAAGGAGCCAAGCGGGTGATCCGATTCAATCAACCGGTCGGACCGCACCTGAAGACGCTGGGGGAAATGCCGCTGCCGCCTTATATTCACGAACGCCTGGATGATCCGGAACGTTACCAAACCGTATACGCGGAAGTGGAAGGCTCGGCCGCGGCACCCACCGCCGGGCTGCACTTTACGCAGGAAATCATGGCGGAATTGCGCGACCGCGGGATCATCTTCACCGATGTCCTGCTGCACGTTGGGCTGGACACTTTCGCGCCGGTTACCGAGGATAACCTCGAAGAGCACAAGATCCACACTGAATGGTGCCTGGTGAGCCCGCACAGCGCTGAAATTGTCAATCAGGCCAAACAGGAAGGGCGGCGCGTGATTGCGGTCGGCACCACCAGCGTACGCACGCTCGAATCGGCTGCAGCCGCGGAAGATGGCGGATATCGCCTGAGACCCTTTGCCGATTCAACCAGCCTGTTCATTTATCCAGGTTATTCTTTTAAAATCGTGGATGCCATGATCACAAATTTTCATCTGCCAAAATCCACCTTATTGATGCTGGTAAGCGCTTTTGCCGGGCGCGAAAATATCCTGCGTTGCTACCAAAGCGCTATTGCAGAGAAATACCGTTTCTTTTCTTTCGGCGATGCCATGTTGATCGAGTAGGGATTGGATATGGCTGCTAACGCGACGTGGGAAATTCACGACCGGAAAGTGATCGCCTGCCGCGCCTGCCCGCGCCTGGTGGCCTGGCGGGAGCAGGTGGCGCGCGAGAAGCGGCGCGCGTATCGGGATTGGGAATACTGGGGCAAGCCGGTGCCCGGATTCGGCGACCGGCAGGCACGTGTTCTGGTGGTGGGATTGGCGCCGGGCGCGCATGGTTCCAACCGCACCGGACGTATGTTCACAGGGGATGCCTCCGGTGACTTTCTTTACCCGGCATTATATGAAGCAGGATTTGCCAATCAGGGCAGCGCGATGGAGCGAGGCGACGGGCTGGAATTATACGGACTGTACATCAGCGCGGTGTGCCGCTGCGCGCCGCCGGAAAACAAGCCTGCACGCGATGAGATCCATAACTGCCTGCCGTTTCTGCTGGAAGAGATGGATTTATTGGAAAATTTACAAGGCATCGTGGCCTTGGGCAGCCTGGCTTTCAATGAGAGCCTGAATTTAATGAAAGAGAAATACAATTTGGTTTTCTCCGAAAAACCGGTTTTTGCGCATGGGGGTTTCAGCCAATTCGGCAGCAATGTTCCCTGGCTGTTGGCTTCGTATCATCCCAGCCGCCAGAATACCCAGACCGGGCGGTTGACCAGGGTCATGTTCGCAGAGGTTTGGCGGGAAGTAAGGGATTCGATTCGTTAAAATGAAGCTGCCGTACCTTGTTCCGCGAAGTTCGTAAAGTCACAATAACCTGACATGCCTGTGTAATATATTTGTGAAATAATTCTTCAGGTTCGATGGCACGGTCGCAGCGTGTATCCGGGGTTCCTTGGTGGTGAGTGGATTTAATTTTATGATTACTTTTTGTACTACTCGGTGTTCTACAGATTATGAATAAAAATACTTACCAATTTAAAAATACCAGTTTCAGAAAAATTAT
>LUZV01000247.1 GCA_001603765.1 Anaerolineales bacterium Chloro_02
CCGCCACCACAGAAGGCTCTTCCACCACCATCGGCACCAAAACAGCCCTGCCGTTCACGATAAAATTCTGGGCGATCCCAAGCGGCAGGCTATAAAGACCGACCACGTTTTCAATCATTTGGTCAGCTGTTTCCAGGCTCAGCCCAGAATCAGGCAGCCAGGCTTTTAGATCATCAGCGCTCAGGTTGGTGTTCTGCACCAGATATTCATGCCGTTCGGACAGGCTCATTTTGTAAAACTTTTTTGTCATAGCAACTCAATTGTACTTAAATCTGAGTCACTATAGCAGTGAAAGCCTCTAAAAAACTCTCAAAACACGACATAATCGGCAATATTGGTTGTTTCCCACTTCTTACAACAATTGGAGTTTCCACCTCCTCCTCGTTATACTATGCGGGATAAAAGAAAGAAGGGTGATTATGGAAAGCTCAGATTCGACCATTTATGACATTGTGATTATCGGCGGTGGACCAGCCGGCGCGACAGCAGGAATTTACGCGGCCCGGGCAGGGCTGAAGGTGGGCATCCTGGATAAGGGGCTGACCACCGGCGCGCTGGGTGTTACCAGCAAGATCGCCAATTACCCAGGTGTTGAAGGCGAGGTCGGCGGCGCGGAGCTGCTGCAGATTATGCGCAAGCAAGCGTTGAGCTTTGGCGTTGAATTCATCGCCGATAAAGCCATCGGCAGCGACCTTACCAGCAGCCCTAAATTGGTGTATGGAAATTTTGGGGTCTATTCCTCCCGCGCGATCATCATCGCCAGCGGGTCCATGGGGCGCAGCAATCTGCTCAAGGGTGAAGCGGAGCTCCTTGGGCGCGGTGTTTCTTACTGCGCGGTTTGCGACGCGGCATTCTTTAAAGGTAAAGATCTGGCTGTAATTGGAAAGAGCGACGAGGCCATCGAAGAAGCGCTCTACCTTACCCGCTTTGCCAAAACCCTGCACTTTTTCTCACCCACCGAACAGGTTAATGTCCCTCCGCAGATTCTCGCGGAGCTGGTTGAAAAAGAAAACGTTGTGATGCACTCGGGCAGCGTTGTGCGGGAGATTTTCGGGGAGCAAAAGGTGGAAGGGCTGCGATTCTCCAACCGCGGAAGCAAAGAGGAAGAAGCTCTGGCGGTGGAAGGGGTGTTCGTTTATCTGCAGGGCGGCAAGCCGATCACCGATTTCGTCGCCGGGCAGCTTGAGGTCAGCGATGAAGGCTGTTTGCAAGTGGACCGCGAGAACCAGACTGCCATCCCGGGCGTTTATGCCGTCGGGGATGTTTTATGTTCGCACGTCAAACAGGCTGTCATTGCCGCGGCAGATGGGGCGATTGCCGCGATTTCAGCCGAGAAATGGCTCAGAGGCAAGTCGCGCCACCGCACGGATTGGGGGAATTAGCTGGAAACCACCAACTGGCGTTTAAAGCAAAAGCGCGGCAATACCAGTTGCCTGCTTTCGTGATCTGATCCAGCTGCAAACGCATCTATAACAGGTGATTCATCCGTTACAATTCCTGCTGAAAGACTCTGCCATGCCTGAAACTTCGCTCGCCTCTTTTCGCCCGCATCACGCTCTGTGTGTGTTGTTTTTTGAGGGTCAGGGCTACAGCCAGGCTTTCATCCAAAATATGGCGGATTTCTTAGGCAATCCCGATCAAACAGTGCAAATTTCAGCCAACTGCGATATCCTCTGCCAGGCTTGCCCCAACAATCAAGGCGGTCAATGCCTGACTGAGAACAAAGCCTCAGTCTTTGACGAGCGCGTTCTCGCGCTCATTCGCCCTCTGCTCAACACCGCCAACCCTATCCCGCTCCGTCGCCTCTGCCAGGCTGCCCACTCCGCGATCCTCCAAACCGGAAAGCTGAACGAAGTCTGCGGCGAGTGTGAATGGGCTGTG
>LUZV01000248.1 GCA_001603765.1 Anaerolineales bacterium Chloro_02
GAGATGTGTATAAGAGACAGATAAAGGGTAGGCAAAACTTATCCTTATTTATTTCGAATTTTATAAACGCCGCATATACTGGCTGGAACCGGAACACCAGATGTTTTTTGATGGGTCCATCCGATACCAACCATCTTTTTCTTCATAAACCCGAACAACGTCGTTTTTTAGAATGTTGCCAATGATTTTGTACGTCTTTCCGGGGCCTTCTCGTTTAAACAGGGCGGAAACAATACAGCGCGCCTCAAATAGCGCCTTGTCTGGCAACGGGCCATCGCTGACCTTCTGAAGATAAGTGTTCTTGCCTGAGCACCACAATTGGGCAGTAGGGTCAATTCGATACCAGCCGTCTCTGACTTCATACACTGACACGATGTCCCCGAGGTTAAGGGTGCCTACCACCTGGTAGCCAGGTCCCGGACCACTGCGTTTATAAAGAGCGCTCACAATACATTTCGCGGTAAATAAAGCCTTATTTTCAGGAGGAATTGTAATTCCAGTTGGGTTTCCAAAATAACCTAAGACGTCTGTCTTCGTGCCATTCCAGCGGTTGTAGTCCATGAAATAGCTGACTCCGCCAATCGACTTACATCGCTCGCCAGTCTGCTGAATCCGGTAGGTGCTTACACCGTTCGGTAAAATGGGCGGACCCGGATGCTCTGGTGTAAATAATGGCGAGACAAGGGGCTTGCGATAGGTCGCTAACCACCAATCCAGCGTTGGCAGATCTGCAATCGAAAGGTACGTATTCACCCAATTCGCGCGGGAATAGACAAGCGGATAACGCCCTGTTCGGGCGCGGCAGACATCCAGGCATTTCTGCGTGGTAGCCGTAATCCGGTTTTTTGGATTAATACCTGCCACTTCGAGGTCGAGAGCTATCCGGTCATAGGCGAAGTTGGACCTTCCATCGAGCAGCTTAAACAGCGCGTCCATCTGCGCAAGCGCACTTTCACCAAAATATATGACGTGATAGGCTATGCGCATTGTATTGATGCGCGCCATTTCCGCCCAGTACACTTTGAATAATGGATCGGTGTATCCCCATGAGATACCCGCCCTGGCTGCCACAAAGGTAACTTCTTCCGCGTTGTTTTTGACCGCGTCAAAGTTCATTTTCCGGCTTCCATCCTGACTGGACTGGTATTTGCTGATATCAATTCCAAACGCTCTGCTCATTCGACCTCCCGCGCTGAATTAACGCGCCGACCTTCCGATGATCGGAATTTGTCAGAGTTAGAGTTGCAACATCAGTGCCAATATGGTGGAATAGGCAGCATCACGATCCGACAAAGGCAGCAAGCATGATAGACTTAAAACGCAATGCGTTGCTGTCTCTGGACTTGTTTGGTTTATTGGTTTGCCAGCCAGGATTTAACTTTTTCCTTGGTGATCGGGAGGCTGTCCACCCGCAGACCGATAGCGTGATAAACAGCGTTCGCGATTGCCGGCGGCGTGGGGACGGACACCAACTCTCCAATACCTTTCGATCCATAAGGTCCCTCAGAAGTTGGG
>LUZV01000034.1 GCA_001603765.1 Anaerolineales bacterium Chloro_02
AAAGTCCACCTGGTCGCGCGCGATTTGGAGCATGCCGTCATAATCCTCAGCCAGCAGAAGGCGCTTAAAGGCGCGCGATCCCTGCGCGTTGAGGCGTTCGCCGATGACGAATGGCGCGGGCTGCTGCTCGAGAGCGACAGCCTGAACGGAAGAAGCCAACGAGGCAGCCGCTTCAGGCTCAATTTGAGCTGGCGAAGCGGCAGCGATCTTTTCCTTTAGGGCTTGAATATGCGAAGGGGTCGTGCCGCAACACCCGCCCACCACCCGGATGCCGTACCGGCTGACATAATCTGCCAGCGCTGATGAAAACTCCTCAGCCTGCATGGGATAAACCGCCTCGCCGTCCACATTCATGGGCAGCCCCGCGTTGGGAATGCAGGAAATGGGCAGCCGCGAGCGTTCGCTCAGATATGAAATCGCGCCGCGCATGTGCTCAGGACCGGTGGAACAGTTGAGCCCAACCACGTCCACGCCCATACCCTCCAAAATTGAAAGGACAGCCGTAATGTCGGTGCCGAGCAGCATTTTGCCGTTGATATCGAGCGTGACCTGCGCCTGAATTGGCAGCTGAACGCCTTCATCTTCAAACGCCAGGTGAATGCCGTGAATCGTGGCTTTTACTTCCAGAATATCGTTAGACGTTTCAATCAGAAGCAAATCCACACCGCCGCGGATCAACCCCCTTGCCTGTTCGCGGAAGAGTTCCGCTAATTCGTCGTAGCTGATATTAGACATTTCCGGGTCATTGGTGGAGATCAGTTTGCCAGAGGGACCGATTGAACCGGCAACAAAACGGGGGCTATCTGCGGTGGAATAGTCATCGGCAGCTTTACGCGCGATTTGAGCCGCCGCAAAGTTGATCTCATTGGTCTTATCAGAAAGGTCGTAATCCGCCAGCGTCAGACGGTTCGCCCTGAAGCTGTCTGTTTCGATCACATCCGCGCCAGCTTCAAGATACGCGCGGTGAATTTTGGAAATCGTCTCAGGGGAGCTTAGCACGAGGTAGTCATTGCAGCCATTGTAGCGTTCACCGCCGAAATCCGCGGCTGTTAGGTGCTCCTGCTGCAGCATCGTGCCCATGGCGCCGTCAAAAATTAATACACGCCGATCAAGTTCTTTAAGATACGCGTCTTTTTTAAGCAGAGTTCGATTTGTCATCCTTGCCGCCTTATAAAAAATACCCCGCCTGGAGGTATAACTGCATGATTCATTCAACCCATTTTAAAAGAAAAGATTGAGCCAACGGGTAAAGCGAGTTTATCATATTAAAGAATGAGCTTCAACTCAATGAAAGGGTGTGGCGCTATACATTCAAACGTTGTAACCGTTGATGGATTCCACAAATCGCCTGATCTTTTCGCTCGTTGCGCCGGCTCAGATCGAAACGCGCCTAAGATGGCTCCAGCCGCGCGCTTACAACTATTTACACTTAGCACAATTTACCTAATTACACTCTCCCAACCCGTGTGGGTCGCTGAAATCATGTATAATTTCTGTATGGATGAAAACCTGAACCAGCCAATTCCCTTTAAGTATTATCTCCCTGCTATGATTGTTTTAACTGTAACCGGAGCCGTCGGCATCGCGCTGATCCTCACGCTCACGCTGCCAACCATCGGACCGCGCTGGCTGTTTTTCTTCTTTGTTGTCTTATTCGCGACGGGGCTCTTCCTGCCCTTTACCTGGTTCCTGAACCTGCGCTTCCCGTCCGACCCGCTTGCCCCGCCTCAGGTGATCATCCGTCAGGCGGCATGGTTTGGCATCTTTGCCGCGCTCCTTTTGTGGCTGCAAATGGGTCGGGTGCTCACCGCGCCCCTGGGTTTGATCCTCGCAGCCGCTTTGTTCCTGGTGGAGTTTTTGATCAGGCTCTGGGAACGCAGCCGTTGGAACCCGAACCCTCCAAGCAATTGAACATGGTCTCCCTGCGCGGCATCCCCTCGGTAGATCAACTTCTGACTCACCCCAACGCCGAGGCGCTGTTGAGGGAGTTTGGGCACGACTGGACTACCTCAGCCATCCGTCAGGTATTGGATGAAGCCCGCGGCGAGGTCAGAGCCGGCAAACCTTTGCCTGGCGACCAGGAGCTGATTGAGCGCGTACAAGAGCTGCTCGTAACGCAGTCTGAGGTGAGTTTGCGCCCCGTGATCAATGCCACCGGTGTAATCCTGCACACCAACCTCGGGCGGGCTCCGCTTTCGCCAGAAACCCTGAAACAAATCGAATTGGTTAGCGCCGCTTACAGCACGCTCGAGTTTGACCTCGCGAGCGGCAAGCGCGGCAAGCGCGACGTGCATGCCGCCGACCTGCTCATCCGCCTTACCGGCGCGGAAGCGGTTCTGATCGTCAATAATAACGCCGGCGCGGTGCTGCTGATCCTTAGCGCGCTGGCAAAAGGCAAAAAAGTTGCCATTTCTCGCTCTCAGCTGGTGGAAATTGGCGGTGGTTTTCGCGTCCCGGACGTGATGAAGCAGTCCGGCGCGAAGTTAGTCGAAGTCGGCACAACCAACCGCACCCACACCGCCGATTACGAAGCTGCCATTGCCGAAGGCACCCGGTTGATTCTCTGGGCTCATCAGAGCAATTTCCAGATTGTCGGCTTCACTTCCAACCCCGATATTGCTGAGTTGGCGGAGGCGACACACCGCTCCGATCTGCCCTTGATCGTAGACCTGGGCTCCGGGGCGCTGGTGGACACCAGCCGCTACGGCTTGGCGCACGAGCCAACTGTCAAAGAAGTCCTTTATGCTGGCGCGGATGTCGTTTGCTTCTCAGGCGACAAGCTGCTGGGCGGTCCGCAAGCAGGGATCATCCTCGGAAAGGCTGAATTACTTGAGAAGATTCGTAAACATCCGCTTTACCGCGCTCTGAGGGCAGATAAACTCTGCCTGGCAGGGCTAAACGCGACCTTTCTCCATTATCTCAAAGGAAACGCGGAGGATGAGATCCCAATCCTGCGGATGCTTTCCGCCAAACCGGAGGATCTAAAGGCTCGGGCGAGCCTCTGGGCAGCGGAGCTTGGTTTTGGCAGCGTGATTGAAGGCGTCTCTACCGTCGGTGGGGGCAGCCTGCCCGGGCAGGATCTGCCCACCTGGCTTCTGGCGCTGCGCTGCAAATCCGCTCAGAAGGCTGCCGGCGCGCTTCGGCAGCACAACCCGCCCATCATCGCCCGGGTACAGGAAGATTTGCTCCTGCTGGACCCGCGAACTGTCTTACCCTGGCAGGAAGAAGACCTGATTATGGGGTTAAAATCAATTGAAAAATTAATCGAGGCATAGAATGAAACAGGATTTGGATCAACTTATCAGCAAACACGGCGCAGACGCTCTTTGGATTACCGGAGCGGCTCAACACAACCCAGCCATGGTCTATCTGACCGGCGAAGCGCACATTACCGGCGCTGATCTGTTCCTCCGTCCGGGCAAACAGCCGATTCTCTGCCACGGCATGATGGAGCGCGACGAAGCCGCCAAAACCGGCTACGAGCTTCTCAGTTACGCCAATTTCCCCCCTACCACCTATCTTGAAGCCGCCAACGGCGACCTGTTGGAGGCAGCCGCGCAGCGCTATGTGGACATCCTGAAGGCTGTCGGGCTGACCGAAGGCACTGTGTTGATGTATGGTGTGGTGGAATTTGGCCCCCAATTTGCTGTCGCCCAGCGTTTGGCGCAGCTGCTGCCCAAGCTTCACCTGAGCGGCGACTTCGGCGGCGGCATCCTGCTGGAAGCCCGCGCCACCAAAAGCCCCGAGGAACTGGCTCGCATCCGGCACATGGGCGTCGTGACCACCAGCGTCGTCAGCCGCACAGAAGACTTCCTGACTAGCCATCGCGTGCAGGATGAAACATTAATCAAAGAAGACGGCAGTCCGCTCACCATTGGTGAGGTCAAGCGGCTGATCAACCTTTGGCTGGCTGAAGCTGGCGCCGAAAACCCCGAAAACACCATCTTTGCCATCGGACGCGACGCGGGCGTGCCCCACAGCGGCGGCACAGCATCCGACCCAATCAAGCTCGGTCAGACCATTGTTTTCGATATCTTCCCCTGCGAAGCGGGCGGAGGCTATTTTTATGACTTCACCCGCACCTGGTGCCTGGGCTACGCTCCGGATGCAGTCCAGCAAGCTTACTACCAGGTGAAGTCTGTCTATGATCAGATCGCATCAGAGCTTGAATTCGGCGTCAACCCGGCGCGCTATCAGGCACGTGCCTGTGAGCTGTTCGAAGAAATGGGTCACGAAACCATCCGCCAAAACCCACAAATTACCCAAGGTTATATCCATAGCCTCGGGCACGGAGTTGGCTTGGACGTCCACGAAAAGCCGTGGTTCGGACGCGAAAAAGATCCCGCTAACCTATTGCAGATCGGTTCGGTTTTCACCATCGAACCCGGGTTATATTATCCCGAGCTAGGTTACGGCATTCGCCTTGAAGACACCTGGTTCGTTCGCGAAGATCAAGGGTTTGAGAAGTTCGTGGACTATCCGATGGAACTGGTCCTACGGATGAAGGGAGTTTAATATGAAACAGACCAATATGCGCGTTCTCGGGATCGAAAGCTCCTGCGATGAAACCGCCGCGGCGATTGTTGAGAATGGACGGGTTATTGAAAGCAATGTGATTGCCAGCCAGGTGGACTTGCACGCTCAGTTTGGTGGCGTCTACCCGGAGTTGGCTTCGCGTGAGCATGTCAAAGCCGTCCATGCGACAGTTAATGAAGCGCTTCAGCAGGCTCACATGGGGCTTGGAGATTTGGATGGGATCGCGGTCACGCGCGGACCCGGGCTGGCAGGGTCGCTGGTGGTAGGAGTGAACCTTGCCAAGGGTCTGGCGCTTTCTACCGATCTGCCGATTGTTGGGGTCAATCACCTTGAAGGGCATCTCTACTCTGCCTGGCTCTACCCCGCTGACAGCAAGCCAACACCAGAGCCAAAATTCCCCCTGGTGGCGCTCCTGGTTTCGGGTGGACACACCGAGTTGATCCTGATGCGCGGGCATCTTCAATACCAATTGCTGGGCGGCACCAGCGACGATGCGGCTGGCGAAGCCTTCGATAAGGTCGCGCGGCTGCTCGAGCTGGGCTATCCGGGCGGACCTTCAATCCAAAAAGCCGCCATGCAGGGCAACCCGCGCGCTTTCAACTTTCCAAAGGCGCGTTTGAATGACCCCTGGAACTTCTCTTTCAGCGGTCTTAAAACTGCCGTTTTACGAACCGTTGAGGATTTCAAAGCCTCCAAAAAACAGCTGCCAACAGCCGATATCGCTGCCAGCTTTCAGGCTGCCGTTGTTGGTGCGCTATTTGAGAAGACCATCGCCGCCGCGAAAGAATTTGGGGCGATTGAGATCATCGTGGCGGGAGGTGTCAGCGCCAATAAAGCCCTGCGTGAAGCTTTCCGCTCTCAGACCGAATTTCGCGTCCACATCCCGCATATCAGCCTTTGCACCGACAATGCCGCCATGATCGCCGCGGCAGGCTATCGCCACTTTATGGCGGATGAGTTCTCAGCTCTGGATTTTGACGTACAGGCAAACTGGGCACTCGCTACAAACGCTTGAAATTTGCCTTTCCATCAGGCAAGATTACCAGGAGGGACACCGTTGGTGATGGATAAGGCAGTGCAAAAAAAAGATGGAACCAGACCTGAGGCGCAAACCGAAGGCAAGCCCAATGACACGGTTAAGTCGTGCGGTAAAGCCATGCGCTATGGAGAGCCCTGCCCCTATTGTGGAAATAACTCCATATATTACAACGGCATGCTCAACCTGATCTGCGCGAATTGCGGCGCGGCTCAGATGGGCGCGTATACCTGATAATTTAATAATTTCATCCGGTCGGATGAAGAAAACGGAGAAAAAATGGACGCAAAATTAACCTGGAAACAAGATATGGCTCTTACTGCCACCGCCACATCAGGGCACGAAGTGGCATTAGACGCTGCCGAAAGCTCAGGTGGGCAAAATACTGGCTTCAGACCTACCGAATTGATCGCGATTGGCGCGGCTGGTTGTTCCAGCATGGATGTGATCTCAATCCTGCGTAAAAAGAAGGTTCCCTTCAGCGCTTTTGAGTGCAAAGTGCACGTGGAAAGCGTGCAGGACCAGCACCCGCATGTGTTTAAACTGATGGAGTTTGAATACATCCTGACCGGTAAAGGCATCAACCTGGCAGATGTTGAGCGAGCTGTGCAGCTTTCGGAAGAAAAATATTGCCAGGGGATTGCCATGATGCGCAAAACCGCCGAAATCCGCAGCAAGATCACGATTATCGAAGCGTAAACAACCCTCTTTAAGCCCCCTTGCGACACTCGCCTTTCCCCCCTAGGGAAGGGGCTTGTCCCCTTCCGATGCTCGCCTTTCCATTGTTGGGAAAGGGCTTGCCCCCTTCTGACGCACGCCATTCCATTGTTGGGAAAGGGCTTGCCCCCTTCCGGTATTCGCCATTCCATCGTAGGGAAGGACCTTGCCCCCTTCCGATGCTCGCCATTCCTCCGTAGGGAAGGGACTTGCCCCCTTCCGGTGCTCGCCATTCCACCGTAACGAAGGGGCTTGCCCCCTTCCGACATTCGCCTTTCCACCGTCGGTAAAGGGCTTGCTCCCTTCCGGTGCTCGCCATTCCTCCGTAGGGAAGGGGCTTGTCCCCTTCCGGTGCTCGCCTTTCGACCGTAGGGAAGGGGCTTGCCCCCTTCCGACGTTCGCCATTCCACCGTTGGGAAGGGGCTTGCCCCCTTCCGACGCACGCCATTCCATCGTTGGGTATGGACTTGCCCCCTTCCGATGCTCGCCTAATTTCTAACGTATTAAACCATCCGCAATCTTTAACGCCGGGCGGCATTTGCCGATTGCTGGTAAAATCCCTGAATATGAACGCGCGGAAGATTCTCCTGATACTGCTTCTCCTATCGCTTCTCTCCGGTTGCGCCAACAAGGCAACCGAAACTCCCGCACCGGAGCCTACTCCAATCGTTGAAATCACTCCCACACCAGAACCCAGCCCCACTGCTGCTCCAATCATCAAGCAATGGCAGCTCCCGCCCCTACCCGAGCACCGCACACACTACAAGCTGGACCTGATCCTCAACTACTACACGCATTACGGCGCGGTGACTGAGGTGATTACCTACACCAATCGCAGCAGTCATACTCTGGATGAAATCCATTTTGTCGTGCCGCCGCGCAATTTTGAAAACAGTTACAGTCAATCCGATTTGCGCGGAGAAAGAGTGGCTGGCTTCCGTGAAGAAGGCATCCACACCTTGGTCAGCCTCAATAAGCCGCTGCAACCTGGCGAAACTACCACTTTCACCTTCAGTTTTCGGCTCTATTTCCCTCTTCACCAGGGCATCTACGGCTATACCAACCAGCAAACAAATATTTCGGATTGGTATCCCTTCATCCCGCCCTACGATGAAGAACAGGGCTGGCTGGCGTATGATCGCGTGGTTGACCAGGACAACATCATCGTTGGCGAGTCAATTGTGAACGAATTCAGTGATTTTGACGTAACTCTCACGCTGACTGACCGCGCTGAGCTGATCGAAGTCGCAGCCAGTTCGCCCGCCAGCGGCTCTGACGGCAAGTATTCCTATCATCTTGAGGGAGCGCGTGCGTTTTCCTTCTCAGTCAGCGACAGTTACTTTGAGTACGAAGTGGTTCAGGATGGGATTCGTATTCGCTCTTACGTTTTCATGAACAATATCGAAACCGGCAAAGCGGTGGTAGAGCTGGGCGCTAAAGCTATGCGGCTCTATGGTAAGCTCCTTTACCCTTATCCACACGAGATGGTTTCGATTGTGGTCGGAGATTTCCTGCACAACATGGAAATGGACGGCATGGTCATGATCAGCTACGGCATTTTTGACTTCTACAACGGAACGCCAAAAACCGACCTGGTCCTGATGACTTCACATGAGCTCATGCATATGTGGTTCTACGGCACCATCGGCAACAACCACGCTCTGGAGCCCTGGCTGGACGAAGCTTTTGCTACCTACGCCGAACTGCTTTACTACCAGGAGTATTACCCTGACGATGTGGAATGGTGGTGGGCGATTCGCATTCATGAACAGAACCCTCAGGGTTATGTCGATTCGGATATTCACATTGATGGCGGCTATGTGCCCTACCGCAACGCGGTTTACTTGCGCGGTGTGCAGTTCCTGAACGAAGTCCGCCTGGCAGTTGGAGAAAAAGAGTTCTTTGACGCGCTGAAGGATTACGCCTATACCAATACCTGGCGCATCGCCACCCGACAGGACTTTTTTGATGCTCTCGCGCGGCATAGCCAGGCTGACTTGCAGCCAATTGTTTCCAAGTATTTTCAGAAATAGCAAAAACTTGGTCTCTTCCCACGCGCGTCCTGAGAAAAAAATGATTGAGGCTTGTTGAAACCCTGAAAAGCGTGCGCCAAACCGCCGCCCAGCGCTCCGCCTCAACTTGACACCTCTGATTTTGGCGAGTATTATCCAAAAACGGAGTAATGATGAACGTAAACATGAAACCTAACTCAGACGAAACACCTGATAATGAAACAAAAAGCCCCTCATTAAAGGCGCGATCCCCGTTTAAACAACCGGGGATGATTGCGGCAGGAGTTTTGGTGATGCTGGCGATCGTGCTGCTTATCAGCTGGCTTGCCGGAGGCGCGAAACCTTCTCAGCCAGAGCCAACCCGCACCAATTCGGCACCGATCGTTTCGGTATCAACGGATAATCCTTCTGCTGGCAAAGAAGAACCCGCCTCGACCATCAGCAGCACCGTCACCACCCAACCCACCATCCAGCCCACACCTACCGCGACAGCTGTTCCCCGAACAGAGGTGATTACCTACACCATTCAGGAAGGTGAAACTGTTTCCTCGATCGCGGCAAAATTCAACCTTTGGCCCGAGACAATCTTGTGGGCTAACCGCTACGAACTTGGCGACGATATTCGCAACTTTACACCCGGAACCACAATTTTCATTCTTCCGGTGGATGGCGTATATCACACATGGACAGCGGGTGAAGGGCTCCGCGCTGTCGCCAATTATTATGGGGTAACGCCGGAAGATATCATCAACTACCCAGCCAACCACCTCTCGGCCGCAACTATAGGCAGTTTTGCCTCTCCAAACATTGCCGCTGGCACTCACCTGATCATCCCGGGCGGCACTCTGCCCAATTATTTCGCGAGCGACACGCTGCTTTACTACGCGGCTGTTGAAAAGCTCAAGTCCCTGCCGCTGGGCAACTGGGAAGACTTCCCGGCACCCAGAAGTGAGATTATCGCCTATGAAGTCCAACCGCTTGATTCAATCTTCAATATTGCGGAGAAGTTCGGCCTGACCCCTGAAACCATTCTCTGGACGAATCGCTACCTTATTGGCGACACACCAGACGGCATTAATCCCGGTCAGAAGCTGATCATTCTGCCGGAGGACGGCGTCTATCACGCCTGGCTCTATGGCGAGGGGATGAACGG
>LUZV01000249.1 GCA_001603765.1 Anaerolineales bacterium Chloro_02
AGGTTTCCAGAAAAATATGCGACAATTAATTTTATCGGTCATTTTAGTAATCCATATCTTTCTGAAGGCATGATAAAATATTAATCATCATCATGTTCAGCACATCTTATCAAAAAGCAATTCGGTTTCGTTTTTCTGTCTTGCCGGTTTTAAGATAGCAAGCTTGATACATTGCAATTTATGCTGTTTATTTAATAATGATCGACTTTCCTCGGGTTATTATTCTTATCCGAAGTCCTGATCTGTGATTATGTCAAAAATAATCAAGTTGCAAAGCATATTTAACAAAATATGGTAATATAGTGGCAGAATTTGGTTATTATATGCTCTTGATGGACACTAGATAGAATGAGGGAAGATGTCGCGGCTTAATCGTACGCAGCAGATTACAGATAACATTCATTGTAATATTTTGTTTAGTGGAATAGAAAGAGAAGTCCTTGGGGCTCCTTTGTTCAATCGTTTACACAAGATTAATCAGAGTTCACTAGTATATCTTACTTTTCCGTCTAATAAAGTAAAGAGATTTGAACATTCGATCGGTACTATGCACTTAGCTGGTCAGATCTTTTTTTATTCATACTGTAATTCCGATCTTGACGTTATCAATGAATTTTCCAGAGAAATAATAGAAGGCACTAAAACTCTAGTTGAAGAGACGAAAAACGAGCTCCGAACATTGCCTGAAAAGTTAACTGAGAATTACTCTTGGGACGGTTTGTTGAGGACTCGTACTCCTTCATCAAGGATATATGATATTTACACCCCAGGCAAGTTTAGAACAGAGAATGTTGACACTAAGTATTATAGTTATTTATTAGGTTTCCAAGCAGTACGGCTTGCTGGCTTGCTACACGATTTGGGACATCTTCCGTATAGCCACAATTTAGAAAACGCATTAAAGTTGCTAACATTAAAAGTGAGGGAAATTGAGAAGACAGCATTGAATCAGCAACAAATAAAATTCTTGGAAATTATGCATCCTTACTTTCCACCTGTTAATGAAGACAACACGCCCGCTGTCCTTCACGAAAAAATTGGAAACGAATTGGTTGATAAATTATGTAACAATATTATTGGGGAAAATAAAGGAGAAAAATACTGGAGTTTTCTTGCACTATCACTAATGTTTGCACGCAAGATATTGTCATCACCCACAGCCGGAAGTTCTATCTTCAGCGACTTGCACGGGTTAATTTCTGGTATCATTGATGCCGATCGTCTTGATTGCTATGTCAGAGACGCTGTCGGATCGGGGATTAACTCTTCCCTTTTTCCCTATGAAAGATACTTGTCTACATATAGATTCTTTTACTATGAATCCGAGTATAGCAAAACTACTGGTGGAAAAAAACAATTACTTGCATGCCCTGAAATGAAAGTAAAAAGGGACCTTGAAGATCTTCTAATGCGAAGGTGGAGAATATTTGTAGATATAAATTATCATCACAGAACACATAAACTTGAAACAATTTTAGAGGAGGTCTTTTC
>LUZV01000250.1 GCA_001603765.1 Anaerolineales bacterium Chloro_02
ATCACAAATGGAAGCGGCGCGCCGCGGTATGACTAAGTACCGTAACGCCCTGCATGAGCTTGCCAAGAGATGACTTGGCGCTGGCTCATGGAGGGAGTGGTTATCGCCATGCACGGCGAACAGATTTCCGAGCATGGCGGGAGCCTTGGCATCCGTGACGCCGGTCTGTTGTCATCCGCCCTTGCGCGTCCGCAAAACCAGGCGGCCTATGGCGAGCCCTCCGTGTTCGATTTGGCTGCCGCCTATGCGTTTGGCATCATTCGAAATCATCCCTTTGTGGATGGCAACAAGCGCACAGGTTTTCTCGCNNGATGAAGCGGGTTTTGCGAGCTGGCTTAAGGCCAAGTCCGTCATTCGGACAGGGCGGGAATAGCGAGCAAGCCTTGGTGCGGGGGCGACTCGGAAGCGCTCGGATCAACCGGCATAGAGCAGGGGGATGAAAGAGCCCACACGTAAGGAGAAGCTGCATGCCGACCATCCCCAGCATGGCGGCGTACACCATAAGGATGAAGACGCCCCAGGAAAGCAGCGGCAGACTCCAGACCTTCCATGGAATGCTCCGCAGCACCTCCTACCAGCTCATGTCGTAGCCGCCGTCCAAGCCGTTATAGAGCGTTCCTACCGCCTGCGGATCGTTCGGGGAAAAGGGCCCCCGGCGCGAACGGCTTCAGGATGTCGCCAATCCCCCCGCCGCCGCCGAAAACTATGCGGGCGAGGTGATATTGATGGGGACGCCCTTAACCTAAACTTGTCGCAATGGCCTCCTCAATGGTCGAAACCATGGAGGACGGGTCAGGGGAGTATTTCCACACGGGGAATTTCAGTTGATGGTGACGGAAGGAAAGCCGGATTCAAGGGAAATGCACAGACCGGGAATGCGCACTGAAGAAGCGCCGACGTGCGGGATCAGTTTCGGTGCCGCCAGTAGAATGGGCGCCTATGCTGATGCATTACTGCAAGAATGCGTATTTCTTCTCCGACAACGGAATAGATAAGCGAGTAGGGAAGTCTGCGCAGAAGCTTTCTCCGCACGCGTCCCTTCACAACTGGAGCGATCTCCGGGTGAGATGTAATGAGATCGATTGCATGTTGTATGTCGTCCAGAAAGATATCTCCAAGGCCCGAACTCTCACCATTCAGATAGTCCACGGCTTCGTTCATCTCCGTTTCCGCCTCTGTATGAAAGCGAACCAGATATGTCATCGAAGCCTTGCCCTTGCTTCTTTAAGCACGTCATCTGCACGCCGCATGGGAGCTTCGCGGCTGTCGAGCTCCCTGTCTCGGCGAAGGGCCTCTTCAATCCATAGACTCTCTATTTCAGATTCTGACAAGTCCTCAAGACTTTTCAAGAGAGCATGGGCGAGCTTCGCCCGAGCCTCCGGCGCAAGTCTCAATGCTTCGGCCTGCAATTCTTCCAAACTCACTGGCGCCTCCCCTGGACTGGTTACCGGCATTCTTTTCCAAGATAACATATTGCCCTTCATTTTCAATCTCCATTGTGTGAGGTTTCAACTAACTACGAGGCCAAACCCAGCGCCCAAGGGATACCCGATGACTGAAACCATCGGGGAACCATCAGGGGTGACTGAGCATACGGCTTCTCACTCTTGCCGGAGCATATCATTAGCACCCATGACTCACTCAAGCTGGGGACTCGGGGTGCGCATTTACCGTCAAGCAGCTCTTGGTTGCACTTCGCGTTTAATCGCTTCTCCATTCGCAATCTGAGTCCGCCTGATATCGTAGGCGGTCTGAAGGTTCATCCAAAAGTCCGGTGTCGTACCAAAATATCGGGCCAGGCGCAAAGCCGTGTCGGCAGTGATCGAACGCCTTTCATTGAGGATGCCCGTGATTCTGTTGGGAGGTACTCCAAGCGCGCGGCCGAATGCGCTTGCGGAAAGCCCCAATCCATTGATCTCCTGTTTCAAAATCTCACCTGGATGAATGGGACGCATACCGTTAGGCATGGTGATCTCCTTCTTCAATGGTAGTCAACGATCTCTATTGTGGGGGCCATNNATGCGGATGCTGTGTTGGCCCTTCCTATCTCCCGAAAGCGCTTCGAATCGATTGCTCGGAAGGAGCATCAGATCCTCAATTGCAGTAGCGCTATCCAGAATTTGCATCCGTCTTTCCGCCTGCTTCCGGAAGCTCCGAAATCTTCGTACGTGCCGGCCCTCGTACAGCGCCTCTGTGCCCTTATCCCGAAACGAGCGGATCATAGCCCCCCACCATGGAATGCGTTATGCGATATGTAACGCATACTGGATCAGAAATCAAACAGAGAAATCCCCTCCGACCCCTCCCACATGATCGCAAGTCATGGAGTGCGCCGTGGACAAATCCGGTGTGATTGAACATCAACACCCAGCCCGATGTGTCTCCGGCGGTTTCAGTCATGGAATACGGGGCAGGCGAGTGGCCGTCAGGTGTGGGTGAAAAAGACTGTAGTCTTGCCCCCTCAACTTTATTGTTGTTTCTTCTCGTATAAATAGGCAGCTACTTGCGCGAAAAAGCCGAACAGGGCTGCGAAAAAGGATACCACATTAAGGTTTCGTGTGAAGAGATAAGACGCGTGGATAGAGCTTTCCAACACAGATTGAGCTTCTCGTTGTGAATCTGCCAGCGCATTGAAATAATCCTGGAACCTTACTGATCCGATTTGTACGTTGTACTCAGGGGGAATTCGAGTCTGAAAAACCGGCAATCTTAAACTCAGCGACTGGTGGGCGTCATATGCCTGCGTCGCGAACGTGCAGCAGGCTATTATCCAGACTACAATGAACAGAAAGTGGACCCATCGAGGCATGACACACCTCCTCAGTAACAAGCTGGCGGGTGGCCCGGACAACGCCCCTATTGTCCGGGTGCGCGTAGCGCACAAGAGGGTTCGTCAGGATTATGAGTGCCGCAGCTCTGCCCCCTCCCACATGATCATAAGTCATGGAATAGCCTGTGGACAGACCCGGTGTGCTTCCCCATTTTCAGCCACCCTGACCCATACACGGTGGTTTCAATCACGGAATACGGGGCAGGCACGTCACCCCTTCTTCCTGATCCGCACTCCCGAGACCCGTTCCTGGTGATCTCATCGATGAATAGGGGGCCGATCAGTGGGCGCCATGAAAACAGCGACGCGGCCGGTCATCGCCCCGATCAGGCGACCTGTTGCATCCTATTGGCGAAATCTCGACCGGAAGTTGCAGGCGGAAGTGGTTTGCCTTCTTTGTGATAGAGTACAATCGCCTCTTCGACGATTTGACACAGTTCATCGAAGACAGCTTTCTCATCATTGCCATGGGTCCCGCCGAATATCAGACCTGGTGCGCTACCCACGTAACAATGATCTTCCTCTGACCACTCAACGATTTTTGCGTACCTGGCGCTATCTTTCATTTCTTCGATTCCTCAATGGCCGACCTAACGGCCCGAACCTGATACTCCTTTGCGTCATCGGATAGTTGTCCCGAGATGGTGATTGGCTTTTGAACCTTGGGATGAACAAAGTTCCTATGACTTCCCTTGCCTCCACGGTTCATGAAACCGGCTCGTTCAAGTTCCGCTATCAGTTCTCTCACCTTGGGCGGCACTAAAATTTCCCCTAATCATTGCTCCAGCCAGTCAGCCCTCCCTGCGAATCCGCTTTTCAATATACCACATTAACGCCAATTCAGAGCAAATACCGATTCCTATCCGGCGATATCAAACGAAATTCCGAATGTGGAAATCCCCTCCGACCCCTCCCACATGATCGCGAGCCATGGAGTACCCCGTGGACAAATCCGGTGTGCTTCCTGATCCACACCCAGCTTGATGCGTCCAGTCCAGATGCTGCGCTACCGAAACACTGCCGGCGCCAGTCAAGCTTTATAGAGCCTTGGTTGAAGGGCCGCGGGCAACGCCCATTCCGGAGATCCTTTACGCAGTAGTTGCAGTGAAATAGTTAGGAGTCTCCAAGATGGAAAGGGTCGCTTCACCGGCGCTGGAAGGGTCAATGGTGATGGAACCACTGCTAGTGTAGCATCCCGTAAGTTCATCCATATTATGCGACCAACGGCTTCCCCGAGTAG
>LUZV01000251.1 GCA_001603765.1 Anaerolineales bacterium Chloro_02
AAATATACTTATTTGTTTAGCTCCTTAATTATAACGGTGTTATTGTTTTTGGTGTTTCGACAATGATCCTTTAAAATCATTTTGAATTATCGTATCAGGAACCGCAATCATCTATGGGAATGACAGGTTATGAAAAACGAAGTCAACAACATTATTTCAAATAAAATTTTAGAGCTTGCGCCCGTTTTTTATTCACTCTCCGACTATATCTTTGATAATCCTGAATTAGGTTATCAGGAACATAAAGCATGCCGCGCTCTTTGTAAAACCTTAACAGATTTCGGTTTTTCGGTTGAAGAGAGTGTTGGTGGTTTAGAGACATCATTCCGCGCGGTTTATTCGCACGGCGAAGGCGGTCCATCGATCGGCCTTCTATGTGAATATGATGCTCTTCCGGACCTGGGTCATGCCTGTGGTCATCATATGCAGGGCCCAGCTATTATCCTCTGCGCGCAAACA
Organism: Anaerolineales bacterium Chloro_02; assembly: GCA_001603765.1. Lineage (GTDB taxonomy): Bacteria > Chloroflexota > Anaerolineae > Anaerolineales > Anaerolineaceae > Mesolinea. The sequence continues at coordinate 460 of LUZV01000251.1, forward strand.
TTAAAAGAAATTATCACCGATACACCATTTAAAATCGTTGTATATGGTACCCCCGCCGAAGAGTTGCTCTCGGCTAAATATCAAATGTGGGAAAACGGCTGTTTTCGAGACATTGATGTCGCATTAATGATGCACGCTTCAACCAGTACTGCAGTTGACAGCAAATCCCTCGCCGCAACTGAATTTGCCGTTACTTATCATGGGGAAAGTGCTCATGCCGCTATGTTTCCTGAACGAGGAAAAAGCGCATTCGACGCTCTTTTGCTGGCTTTCCACGGCACTGAAATGCTTCGTGAGCATGTAAGAGATGACGTACGGTTACACTATACCTGTCTGGACGCAGGCGGGCCAGCAAACATCGTTCCGTCTACCGCTAAGGGGCAGTTTCTCCTTAGGAGTTTATCCACATCTTATCTTAAAGGCCTCATCCCCAGGTTCCTTGAGATTATTAGGGGCGCGTCAATCATGGCAGGTGTTACTTATTCGATAGAAGATAGCATCGTTTTGCCAAATAAAATCCCTGTCCCGCTGTTGAATGAAGTAATAATGAAAAACGCAAGATTAGCAGACGCCCCAGGCATCAGT
>LUZV01000252.1 GCA_001603765.1 Anaerolineales bacterium Chloro_02
AGGTTTGATCGACCGCTTCACACTCCCTGCCTCCGCCACTGCCGACGTAATTGCAGGCTGGAACACCTATAAGGCGCAATTATCTGAGTTCTTTCGCTTTTTTAGTTTGACATCATTCCTTCGATCATTTCCAATCGGAGTTCCCAGCTTATTCTCTGTCGCTGCTTTTGAGACTAACCCGCTAGGCAAGCTCCGTTTCGTGGAATTGCGGCAGCCGAATTCAGCCTTTCTTTTAATTTTCGGCTTTTCTCTTCTGGGTCTGCTCCTGGCATTTATTCTTTACCGTCTTATCGCCAACGCCACAGCCAATAAACCCCGTGAGGGTTTACCGTTCATAGATTTTCCCTCGCTGCTCGCCTGGCTATTAATCCCGCTCGCGTCCATCTTGCTATTATTTATTGTGATCCTGCCAGTTTTGCTTTTGGTCAGCCTGATTGGCGCGGCATTCCCAGCCTTTACCACCATCGGTTATTTTCTTCTGACCCTTGCCATAATCTCGTTTGTCACACCCGTATTCTTTACACCGCATTTAATTGTGCAGGAAAATCTTAATTTTCCTCAGGCCTTGCTCACAAGTTTCCGCGCGGTTCGCCTCACTAACGCTAAGAGTACCACCTTTATTTTCATCGCAATCCTGATCAATTATCTGACCAACATGCTTTGGCGGATTCCCCAGGACAACTCCTGGATGCTTTTGGTAAGCATTCTCGGACATTCATTAATCTCGATCATCACACTGACTGCCAGCTTTCATTACATTTCTGACGCGCGAGCCAGGGTCATTGAATTTGATAAAAATCAGATGTCGGAAAACATTCTGGCATAACTTTTTGGAGCATTAAATTGAACAATAAACCAGAGCACTACAACGCAGGAGACATTCAGGTTCTTGAGGGGCTTGAGGCTGTTCGCCGCCGACCAGGTATGTACGTTGGCGGAACCGACGTTAAAGCTCTCCATCATCTCATCTACGAAGTCGTAGACAACTCCATCGACGAAGCTTTAGCTGGCTATTGTGACCATATTTGGATCACCATCCACCCCGACGAGAGCGTTACTGTCAGGGATAACGGTCGGGGGATTCCAGTTGAGATTCACCCTGAAAAGAAAATTTCCGCATTGCAAGTCGTGATGACAGTTCTCCATGCCGGCGGAAAATTTGGCGGTGGTTCTTATAAAGTTTCTGGTGGCCTGCACGGTGTGGGTGTTTCGGCTGTCAACGCGCTTTCCGAGTGGTGCGAAGTCACAATCTACCGCGATAACAAAGTTTATTCACAGCGCTATGAACGCGGCATTCCCAAGGATGTTGTCAAACCGGTTGGCACCTACACTGGCAATCAAACAGGCACATCAACCACCTTCCGCTTCGATCGTGGTATTTTCATGGAAGACGCCTCCTTCCGTTTCGAAACCCTTGTGCAGCGCTTTCGGGAAATGGCTTTTGTCACCCGCGGAGTGAGCATTCAACTGACAGATGAACGCGAAGGAAAAGAAATGACTTTCCACTTTGAAGGCGGCATTTCATCCTTCGCCCGCTACATTAACCGCAACCGCGAAACCCTCCATCCGATGATTTACGGCGAAAAGGAAATCGATGGCGTGGGCATAGAATTTGCCGTGCAATACACCGATGCCTATTCGGAATCAATTTATACCTTTGCCAACACCATTAATACGATTGACGGCGGCACGCACCTCACTGGATTGCGCGCTGCAATTACCCGCAGCATCAATGACTACGCCCGGAAAGCTGGCCTGCTCAAGGATTCTGAAGCAAATTTCAGCGGAGATGATACCCGCGAAGGTCTTACCGGAATTGTCAGCATCAAACACCCCGACCCTCAATTTGAGAGCCAGACCAAAGTTAAATTGATGAACCCAGAGGTTCAGACTTATGTTCAATCTGTTGTGCTTGAAACGCTTTCGACTTTCCTTGATGAAAACCCCGCCACTGGACGCGCCATCGTCCAAAAGTGCCTGACCTCTGCCCGCGCCCGGGACGCCGCGAAAAAAGCTCGCGATCTCGTAATCCGCAAATCCGCCCTCGAGTCAATGACGCTTCCCGGCAAACTTGCTGATTGTTCTGAGCGCAATCCGGAGAAAACAGAGATGTTCATCGTCGAAGGTGAGTCGGCTGGCGGCTCCGCCAAACAGGGGCGCGATCGCCACTTTCAGGCTATCCTTCCTCTGCGTGGTAAGATTCTCAACACTGAGCGCGCCCGTCTTGACAAAATCCTCGGCAATCGCGAGGTAAAATCCCTTGTATCCGCGCTCGGCACAGGAATCGGCGATTCCTTTGACCTCAAAGGTCTTAGGTACGGCAAAGTTGTAATCATGACTGACGCCGACGTGGATGGCGCGCATATCCGCACCCTACTTCTCACCTTCTTCTTCCGCTACATGCAGCCGTTGATTGAGGAAGGTCATCTCTACATTGCCCAACCGCCTCTTTACCGCATCAGCAGCCGCAATCAGGTTTACTACGCCTACAAAGATGAGGAAAAGGACAAACTCATTGCGAAACTTGGCGGAATCAACAAAGTTGGTCTCTCCCGTTACAAAGGTCTTGGTGAGATGAATCCCGAACAGCTCTGGGAAACAACCATGAATCCCGAAAACCGCACCCTGCTGCAGGTCGAAATTGAAGACGCGGTCGAAGTTGATCAGACCTTTGATATGCTCATGGGCTCGCTCGTGCCGCCGCGCCGGCGCTTCATTCAAACCCACGCCAAAGAGGTCCGCAACCTGGATATCTGATTTTGAGACTCGCCTGCAAAACAGGCGAGTTTGCTAACATGCCCCGGAAGATCCTCCACCTCGACCTTGACGC
>LUZV01000253.1 GCA_001603765.1 Anaerolineales bacterium Chloro_02
CGGGGAGAACCAGTGCCTGATAGCGGGGGTGGACTTGCCGAGCGTGAGCTATATCACGGCCGCATCTCCGGAGCGGCCGTTTTTGGGGCTTTCCCTCAGCCTGGACAAATACCTGATCACCCAGTTGGCGGCCGAGGTCGCGCCTTCCTCCAGGCCCGGGATTGGTTCTTACAAGGGAATTTCCGTGGCAGAAATCGATCCCGGCGTGCTGGACGCCTTCCTGCGCCTGGCCGAGCTTCACGAAAAGCCGGAGCAGATTCCGGTGCTCGCGCCCATGATTATCCGTGAGATTCATTACCGCCTGCTCATCGGACCTCAGGGCGAACGCCTGCGAATGCTCAACACCCTCGGGACTCAAAGCAACCAGATTGCCAAGTCCATCACATGGCTGAGGGACAACTACCGGGAACCTTTGCAGGTCGATGCATTAGCCAGGAAGGTAAATATGGCGACGTCTACCTTCCACCGGCATTTCAGAGAGGTAACGACCCTCAGCCCCCTGCAGTTTCAGAAGCGGTTGCGTTTATATGAAGCCCAGCGGCTGATGCTGGCGGAGGATGAAGATGCTGCCGTTGCAGCACTGGCGGTGGGGTATGAAAGCCCGGCGCAGTTCAACAGGGAGTACAAACGGCTGTTCGGAGAACCCCCGCACAGGCACGTGAGCCAACTGAAGTAGCCTGTAGAAAGCGCCTCCCCAAAGCCATGGAATACGACGAGTCAGACGGGGTGCTCTTCATCATGAGGCTAACGCGGTTTCTCCACTCTGTGCCCGCGCTTCGCCCGCCGGATCGCACCTGCATCATCTTTGCGGTTCCATCTCTTTTCGACAGCTTGGTTTACACTCACGGAGGTAAGTTGGTCAGGCCGTTTTGAAAGCCTTCTCAAAAGGACCGATAAACCTGTGAGCGGGAGACCGATCCACGATGGCAAAGATAACCTGCTTATAGCTCCCTTTGAAATTCCGTTCGAGCGCTCGATGGAACAGGTCGGCGATTTCATGGCCATCGTTTCCGAATGCTCCGCAACCCCACGCACCCAGGACCATGGAGTCATGGCGGTGCGTCACCCCCAGGGACAAAACCTTGAGGATACGCAGCCACATGGCGGGGCCGATTTCACCGTTTCTTTCCGGGGGCATCCGGCCGGCGTTGACCGCCGGGCAGGTAATGATTCCCACCGTGTACGGCTCATCGAGAAGGCTGCCGTCATCTTGCCGAAAAACCGGCACATCCGGGGAATAGATGGCATAATCCGTGTACAAAGGGTCCCTGCGCGAGCGGTAAAACGGATACATTGCATTATCCTTGATGCAGGCGTAAAGGCCCGACGATCTGGCCAGATACTCCTCCTGCGCCCTGGCACCACTCAGGAAACCGCCGCCGGGATGCGTCGCCGAGGCGAAATTGAGCAGCGCCGGGCGGCACCCTTGAGAGATCAAACGGCGGGCAGCCTCAAGCGTTGTGATGTTGTGTACTGAAATCTCTGTCCGGTAATTTTCCTTTGCCGACTCCGGAACCCCCTGCCCGGAAGGATAAGAGACCGTGCCGCGGATCGATTTTTGGACCTGGTGAGAGATGTCCACGACTTTACCGGAAGGAGCAGAGTACTTGCCTGACTCCGTGATCTGAACGGCCTGGCGGCCGTATTCGGCAGCCAATTCCCGGGATATTTGGGTTTTGAAAGCATGCACGGCTTGTCTCCTGAAAACCACTGAATTAGAATCTTTTCCCTGGCTTCGATAAAATCTGCCGGAATCGAACCGAGACACTGCACTTTCATTGCTGGACCGCACGGGGCGGCCATGGCGGCGCAACTCCCTGTGCTTTTCGAGCATTCCTTTGCTACCATCTTGAGACTGGAGATAATATGCAGAAAGTAGAGATCGGCACCAATGCCTGCCCGTATCCCATGCCGATAGTCACTTTATGACCGTTGGGTGGGTCAGCCGGGTTAACTTCCAGCCCCCAATGATTGCCGTCTGTATCAACCGGTCTCATTTTACACCGAAAGGAATTCAGGAAAACGGGTCTTTCAGCATCAATATTCCGAACAGGTCGATGCTGGAAGTGACCGACTATTGTGGATTGAAATCGGGAAAAACCACCGATAAGTCGAAACTGTTTGAGCTTTTCCGTGGACAACTGCACACCGCTCCCATGATCGCGGAATGCCCGTTGAACATGGAATGCAAGCTGGTCCAGACCGTCGAACTGCCCTCCAATTACCTGTTCATCGGTGAAATTGTGGCCGCTTATTGCGAAGAGCGGTTCATGACCGATGGACAGCCCGACATCAAGAAGATCAATCCCTTTGTGTTGAGCATGCCGGATAACAGCTACTGGAGCGTCGGCGAATTGGTGGGCAAGGCCTGGCAGGCCGGTAAGCAATTCCAGAAGGCGGAGGAACAGGGAAGTGCGGATGGAAGTCCGCCAAAAGGGGCCGGCAGGGGATTCAGGGAAATGTATGAAAGAAAACCGCCCTGGGACATAGATGGGCCTCAGAGCGAAATTGTGCGTCTTGCGGAACAGGGTGAGATAAAGCCGCCAGTGCTCGATGTAGGCTGCGGGACCGGGGAAAACGCCTTATACCTGGCGGGAATCGGCCTGGAAGTGTTGGGAATTGATTTCATACCGGCAGCCATCGAAAAAGCTCTCAGCAAGGCAAAGGGACGATCTTCGGCTCCCGCCTTCCTGGTTTGGGACGCCTTAAACCTTCAAAACCTGGGAAAAAAGTTCAACACGGTCATCGACTCCGGTTTCTTCCATGCTCTGCCCGATGAAAAGCGTCCCGTCTTTGTAAAGAGTCTCGCCGCGGTGTTAAATCCCGGTGGAACGTATTTAATGATGTGCTTCAGCGAACACCAGCCCGGTTCCTGGGGCCCCAGAAGGGTGACCCAGGCCGAGATCCGGAAATGCTTCAGCCGGGGATGGCAAGTAAACTACATTCGCGAGGCAAAATTCGACACGAACCGCGGTCCCCTGAAATGCAATGCCTGGCTTTGTTCGATCACCATGGCAGCGCAGTGAAAGGGACCTTTTCCCATTCCAGCTCAGGCCCGGGCATCGAGATAGTTTTGCGTGCCTCCGCACTCGGGGCATTTGATTTTTGTCCGTCGCGGATTTCGAACGACCATTTCGGACCTCTCTTTTGCCGGAGTTCAGACTCTGTCTGGTTTATATGTTCAGGCAGAAGGCGTTCATTGCAGTCGAAAAGTTGCCCAACGCTTCCTATGGTCGCGGTCTCTGACGGTAGTTTCTGAAAAGTCCCATGACTACCCCGACCAGTTCCACCCGATCGGCGGCCACCCGGATAGGCTTCATGCTTTCATTGGCAGGCCGAAGTTCTATTTCCTTTCCATGGCGGTAGAACTTTTTGACCGTGGACTCTCCATTCACGAGGGCCACCACGGTTTGCCCGTTTTCCGCATGGGGCT
>LUZV01000254.1:0-1354 GCA_001603765.1 Anaerolineales bacterium Chloro_02
TTTTCAGAGAAGAGGATCAGGAAGGGCTCAGCTTTGGGACGATCAAATCTCACAGTTCTGAACCCGAATCTGAAGAGAGTTAATTATTAATTAATGAGCAGTCTGCGATCGCAGGCTGCTCAACTACGACCAAAACAGACCATGACCGATCAGACCCAGACCAGCCTCGACTTGCTCCGCGCGGTACCGCTTTTCAGCGGGTTGAATATTGAAGAAATGACGCATCTGGCGCAGGAATTAGTGCGGGTAGAGCTGCCAGAAGGGGAGTTGCTTTATAGCGCGGGCGAGCCAACCGACGGACTGTTTGTGGTGAGTTCGGGTCAACTCCAACTTTTGGACGAATCTGGTTCGCCTCTGGAAGCGCTTGGGTATGCAGACTTGATTGGCAAAGAAGCCCTGGAATACTTGCCTTTGCGCCAGGAGTCAGTTCGCGCGTTCAGCGATTCACAGGTGTACTTCTTACCCAACTATCAGGTTAAGCGGTTGTATGCGGAGATTCCCGCGTTCAGAGAGACGGCTTCTGTGCTTTTCAACAGCGCCCGCCTGGCAGCCCAAATCTCAATGTCGTGGTTGGAACCGGGCGAAAAAATTTACCTCATGGCTCGCAAGCATACGATTTTCCTCTTGTTTCGTTCTATCCCACCAATTGCATCGTTTGCTGTATTATGGCTCTTGCTTGTTTTACTAAGGTCAAAACAGCCGTTATGGTCGTTGCTTGGGTTGGCGGTAGGTTTTCTTGGCTGTTTGCTCTGGCTGATTTGGAATATCAACAACTGGGCGAATGATTATTACCTGATCACCTCGCGGCGTATGGTCTGGGTCGAACACGTCACCGGCATTTACGACAGCCGACAAGAAGCGCCATTAAGCACGTTGATCTCAGTTGGCATCAAGACCTCTCAGCTCGGTGCGTTTTTTGGGTATTCTGATGTAATTGTGCGGACTTATATCGGCGATATTCGGTTTGAACGTGTTGCCCATGCCCATATAATCGGAAAACTGATCGAGACGAATTGGGCGCGCGGAAAGCGGCTGGATTTAGACCTGGATGCTCATGAAATCCGTAAGGCTCTGCGCCAGAAATTTGGAAAAGAAGCCGAAAACATAACGGCGAAAGACTTACAGGCGGAAATTGGGGTGGTTGAGCCCGCGCCAAAAGAGATCATCTTTTTTCAATGGTTGTTTTCTGATTTCGTGCGCATCAGACAGGATGTCGGAAACACGATTACTTACCGGAAACACTGGATGATCTTGCTAAAAAAGACGTTTCTGCCTTTTTTTGCACTGTGTGGGGCAGTGGTTTTTGTCGCGGCAATTCTCACCCGCAACCTGACCCAAGTGGATTACACCATGG
>LUZV01000254.1:1416-3717 GCA_001603765.1 Anaerolineales bacterium Chloro_02
GCATTGAATATGAACGCCGGGGGATCATCCCAATGCTGTTTAATTTCGGCACCGTCTATATTACTGTCGGCAACACACAATTGACATTTAACGATGTCTATCAACCCTCTGTGGTTCAGCAGGATATTTTCAACCGCATGGGGAAGCATGCCCAGCAGCGTGACGAGCGGCAAACCATGCTTGAGCGCGAACGCGTTGCTCAGTGGTTCAAGGTTTTCCAGGAAGAAGCTGAACAAGGGCTGACCTCATCCTCAAATCAATCTGAACCCACACATCCGATCAAAGCGAAATAGTGACGAGGGTGTGGAGGCGATTCGTCATGGGTAGGGAGTAATAACGACCGCGGCAATCTACCGCTCAGCCAACGGGGAGATCGCTTCGCTTCGCTCGCAGGGACGCGGGGCGATTCGTCATTGCCAGGGAGTGGCAACGACCGAAGCAATCTACCACACAACCAACAGGTGGATTACTTCGCCGCGCTCGCACTGAAGCATGTTGATTTCTCATTTCGAGGGAGTAGCAACGACCGAAGCAATCTACCGCTCAACCAACAGGGGAGGTTGCTTCGCTTCGCTCGCAAGGACGCGCGTTGATTCGTCATTACGAAGGAGCGTTAGCGATTGAAGCACTCTGCCGCTCAACCAGTGGGGAGATTGCTTCCCTGCGTTTGTAATGACGGGAAAGGTGTTCGCGAAGACAATAAAACGCGCTCATATTGACGAGAGTGAATGAAAGAAACTGTGTCTAACGAACACCTCAGGAGTATTTAAACGAGACGCGCGCTGTTGACTGCCGTAATGCAATTGGTTATCGCCAGCTGGCTTTCAATTGCAAAAAACCACGACCAGCAAGGTGAGAACCGACATTTTACCCGCACGCATAGTTTTTCGGTTGAATCCACCTCCCGCTTAAGGTAGAATACAAAAAATGTAGGATGGAGTTTCATGGCTGTTTTAGATATCGTGACCTTCCCTGAGCCTTCTTTGCGGCTCAAGTCGAAGCATGTCACTAATTTTGATAAAGATTTGCAAACACTGATCGATAATATGTTCGAGACAATGCGCGCCGCGCCCGGAGTGGGGCTTGCGGCGCCTCAAATTGGCGAATCTTTGCGCTTGGTCGTTGTGGAATATACCGATGACGAAGACGAAAACGCAAAACCCAAAAAATACGCGCTGATCAACCCGGAGATTGTGAAACGCTCTGAAGAAACAGTCACCGCGGTTGAAGGCTGCCTCTCTCTGCCCGGTTTGGCGGGTGTGGTGGAGCGTCATGAAGCGGTGACTGTGAAAGCCAAAAATCGCTTTGGCAAGCCGCTGAAGATCGAAGCCGAGGGGTGGCTGGCGCGTATTTTTCAACACGAAATTGATCACCTCGATGGTGTGCTCTACATCGATCGAGCGGAAGAAGTATTTGAACCAACACCTGAAGAAGCTGAACAGATCAAAGATTAATGTATCTAACCAGGCTTTCACTGACCAACTTTCGCATCTTTTCCCGCCTGGAACTGGAATTCCCCAGGCGGGTTATTTTGTTTACTGGTCAGAACGCGCAGGGCAAAACCTCAATTCTGGAGGCGGTGGGTTATCTCGCTAACTTTTCGTCTTTTTTAGCCGCGAATGACCGCCAATTGATGAACTTTTTCGCGCCGGTTGAACCGGTGATGGTCTCGCGCATTTTGGGTGAGTTTGAACGCGAAGATCGCCGTCATACGCTTGAAATCCGGCTGATCCAGGATGCTGCCAGCAATTCCAACAGCCCGCGGTTCTCGAAACAAGTTCTCCTTGATGGAATCAGGAAGCCGCTGAACGACCTTTACGGTCAATTTAACGCAGTGACCTTCTTGCCCCAGATGTCCCGTGTGATCGAAGGAGCTCCAGCAGACCGCCGAAAATACTTTGACGACATTCTTTCGCAGGTTGAACCGGGCTATTCGCGCCATCTTGCCGCCTTCAACAAGGCTCTTGCCCAGCGCAACGCGCTTCTTAAAACTTTGGCGGAAATGGGTGGGGACAAATCTCAGCTTGAACCCTGGGATGACATGCTCGCGAAGCACGGCGCGGCGATCATGCGCGCGCGCATCCACGCGCTTGCCGCGCTGGAAAAATCTGCTGTTCCCATCCATCAACGACTTACCCGCGACCTTGAAGTGCTCCAGTTTGACTATCAGCCTTCTTTTGAGCCGCTTAAAAAACCGTTCGGACAAATGGCTCTGCCAGTCCATACTTCATCAGACCGGTCAGGGATCAGCCTGGAGGAGCTTGAGCGAGGACTGCGGGTAGCCATGAAGCAAGGTTGGCA
>LUZV01000035.1 GCA_001603765.1 Anaerolineales bacterium Chloro_02
GATTGAAAGACGATATTTGGAGTGAGTGGAATGATTAAACAGGCAATCTTTTCGGGCGGCTGTTTCTGGGGTATGGAAGCCAAGTTTAAAACGCTAAAAGGTGTTGTGAGCACAATGGCTGGCTATACGGGTGGTTTCACTGAGAACCCAACTTATCGGGATGTCTGCCGGGATCTGACCGGTCATGTGGAAGCGGTTCAGGTGGATTACGACCCGGAAATTATTTCGTACAGAGATTTACTGGAAGCTTTCTTTCGGTTTCATGACCCTACCTGGTGTCAATCCAATAGCCGCAGTTTTGCGTCTCAATATCGCTCTGCCATCTTTGTCACGGATCAGGAACAGCGCGAGATTGCCGAGCAGGTGATCGCATTCCTCAACGTTTCGGGCGTTTACGAATGCAAAATCGTCACCGAGGTGAACGACGCGGGCATTTTTTACCCTGCCGAAGAATATCATCAGGATTACTACGCAAAACATCAGGTGAAACTGACACAAGACTGCGGTTGCTGAGACTTGCCTTGGGGGATGAATTAACAGTTATAATTTCAGTATGACAAACGAAAATGAAACCTTAAGCGATTTTAAAGAGAAACGAATCGCGATATTAATTGACGGCGATAATGCCCAGTCGGCTTTGATGGAGCAATTTGTGGTGGAGGCAAGCCGTTTTGGCAACGCGACTATCCGCCGTATTTACGGCGACTGGACCTCAACCAATATGAAGTCCTGGAAGGAAACCCTCAATTCTTTCGCCTTTCAGCCTTTCCAGCAGTTTGCGTATTCGGTGGGTAAGAATTCGACCGATTCAGCCATGATCATTGATGCCATGGACATCCTGCACACTAACCTGGTGGACGGGTTTTGCCTGGTCTCAAGCGATAGCGACTACACACGGTTAGCCACGCGCATCCGCGAAAGCGGCAAACTGGTGATTGGGATTGGCAAGCAGATGACCCCGAGGGCTTTTGTGTCGGCTTGCGATGTGTTTATCTATACCGAAAATATTTTTGAACGCGAACGCCAAAAGAAAAAGCTTGCCTCTCGCCAGCAGGCGTCCGCGAAGCTCTCTGATGCAGAATCAAAGCTGATAGACAATATTAACCAGGCGATTGAGATGGTGGGCACCGATGATGACGGTTGGTGCCGCCTTTCGGAGGTCGGGACGGCGCTGCGCCGCATCGACCCTGGCTTTGATCCGAGAACCTACGGCGCCAAACAGCTGGCATCGTTAGTTCGTGCTCACAAAGCTTATTTCGACATTAAGAAACAGACCGGAAAATCAATTATCCTGATCCGTTCAAAGGATGAAGATTAACAATAAGCCGCCGTGAGGCGGCTTATTGTTTGTTTACCAACAAATTCTCGATAGCGGTAGGGAAATAATCCTAAAAACCAGACGAAAGGAATCACCATGCTCCAGGAACGTGAACTTACCCAGCCAGTTGACCTCAGTTTGCCCAATGGGTTGCTCAACCCTCAAGCGGTTGGTTGGTCTCGCCAACCAATTCAGAATTGCCAGCTCTATGGGCGTCCGCTCCGCAAAAAACGCTGGAATTATTGGTGTATCACCAGTTCCACCCATCTCTTCTCGGTAACCCTCAGCAATGTGGATTATGCCGGCTTGCCTTTTGTTTATTTTCTGGATTTTACGAGCGGCGAATTTATAGAAAAAACGATTATTACCCCGTTCGGCAAAGGTATTCAGCTTGGCGACCATGTGAAAGATGATGCCATCTATGAAGGAAAAGACGGTCAGATCAGCATGCTGCATTCCGAGGGTGGAATTACGTTCAGAATCAGGCTATACGATTTTGGCGGGAAGTCTCTTCAGGCGGATTTCCTGATCAACGAGCCGGAAAAACACGAAAGCCTGAACGTTGTGGTGCCTTGGAATGAGCGATTATTTCAGTTTACTGCCAAGAACAACACTTTACCGGTGGAAGGGAGTGTTAGTCTCGGTGAAAATGTGGTCAGGTTTGATCACGCGGACAGCTTCGCCACGCTGGACTTTGGCCGGGGCATCTGGCCTTATGCCGGTTTTTGGAATTGGGCGAGCTTTTCTACCCGTCTGCCGGATGGGCGCACGCTCGGAGGCAATTTTGGCGCGGGTTGGACGGATAACACTGGCTCAAATGAAAACGCACTCTGTGTTGATGGACGGCTTATCAAGCTCAGCGAAGACCTGATTTTCGATTATTCAACCAGAGAGTTCAAAGCGCCCTGGAGGATCAGCACGGCGGAGACCGCGCGCGTGGATTTGGTTTTCACACCATTTTTTGAACGCGTCGCCAAGTCGGACATGGTGATTGTTCGCTCTGAAGTTCATCAGATGATTGGGCACTTTAATGGCACGGTTCTGGGGGAGGATGGGGAAGTGATTGCGGTGCGGCAGGCGGTTGGCTGGGCGGAGGACCATCACGCGCGGTGGTAATGGTCGGCGTCTCATTAAAAGGGAAGGCACAGCTGCCCAAAAAACGATTCCCTTATAACCGGCTGGGCAATTAATTCGGTATCGGTTTGCACATTACGTGATTCCGGCAGCACCTTCCATGTTTAACCCTGCGGCGCCCTTACAAGGACCCTCGGACGAAAACGCATAAGTTTCACACAAATAAAAAAGAACCGCCAAAACTGGCAGTTCTTCTTATTAAGGCGGAGAGGCAGGGATTCGAACCCTGGGTCGGATTTTACTCCGACAACCACTTAGCAGGCGGCCCCGATCGTCCACTCTGGCACCTCCCCAAAATTAAGGTTGTTAAGCCTAGCGGAGGAAGTGGGATTCGAACCCACGATAGGTTTCCCTATACCTGTTTTCAAGACAGGCGCCTTGAGCCGCTCGGCCATCCCTCCATAGAGGCAACATTCTAACACACAAAAGGTCTGAATTCAAGCTGGGTTTCGCAGCAATATTTTTGAAAGGAAACAGCGATTATTGATCTGAGCGTTTTGGGCTTACCACACGGCTGGGGCTGTTAAACCGGTACGCGAGCCGTCCAAAATGCAGGATATCGCCGTGGTGGATTTCAACACCTTTGGTGTCGACAGCCTTGTAATTGACGTATGTCCCCGCGATTGTATGAAAATCCGTCAGCCGGATGCGTCCATCGGGGAACGCGTGAATTTCAGCGTGCAGGGGTTCCAACGCTTGATCGCTGAGGGTGAGATTTGCCAACTGTGGATCTTTGCCAATGAGGGTCACCTCTCTGATAAGCAAAAGAGGTTTTTCAGCGCTGGGTGTATTATCCCGGTCAAGCTTGATCAGACTTCCAAAGGTTTTCACCGGGATAGAGTTGGAATTTTCGATCTCAATTTTGGCTGCAGACTCACTGGGTGTGGTTGACGATGTTTGGTCTGCTTTTTTCTTCAGATAACCCGGCACGAAAATCAGCGCGATCAGGCTCAGCATCACGAGTCCGAGCCCAGCCCACAGCCAGGGGTTGGTAATCAGCGATTTGGGCTGGTTTGTGGAAAGATCAGACCACGACAGCGTGAGATTCTTAACTTCACTGCGCACGCTGAACCCGAGCGCATCCTTGACCATAAGTTGTAAACTGAGCTTTTCGATCCCCTGATAGGGTTTGAGATCAATAACAAAGTCGCCAAAGGGTGCCGATGAATGTTCCTGGACCAGACTTCCATTCGCGAAGAGGCTGGTGCTTAGAATTTCTCGCGGGAAGCCGTCTGGGAATTCAATCGCTGCCAAAACTGGCAATTCTGCAGGTTCAAGGGTCTTGTCGCCGCGAATGGTCAGATTGAGTTGATCTGGAAGGTTTACGAAAGTCATCCGCACAGGCAGGACTTCTAAATCAACCTGTTTTACAGCCGAATTTAGGGTTTTGCCGCCAGGCAGAGACAAGCGCAGCCCAAGCTGCTGGGTTTTGCCGGAGCGGATTTCCGACTGCCAGGTGGCGGAATACTGGAAACCCTTACCCTTAAGATAGTCGCGCGGGTTGGGCGGGATCTGGCTGCCGCTCATGATCAGCAAGCTGCCGCCCCAAAGCTCACAAGCCGCCTGCAGGTCTGTCTGGTAGGCAGAACCTATCACCACAGCGGCGGCGGTCATCCAAATATGCACAGGAATTTCGGCTTTTCCCGCTTCTTCAATTAGGGTCATCAAGGCGGGAATTTCGGCTGGTTCAATATATGGGGTCACATAAACCAGCACAGTTTCTTTTTTGTTGGGGCTGCCGCTAAGCGTGTGAACCGCGCTTTCCAGGCTTTGTAAAGAGCCAAACATCTGCTTTTGGTTCGCTTTGTAGCCGTCAAGAGCTTTCTTCCAGTCTGAATAACTACCAAGTTGATCGTAATGAATATCCGGGTTGATAAAAAGGCTGTAGCTATCCCCGGTATTGGGGGTCAGGTTTGAACCAAGCTGTCCCATCGCGGTCAGCATGCGGTCATAATTGCTATAGCCGCTTGGGTATGTCAGCACCAATGTGCGGTCAGGATTGATTACAAGGGCAAAGTGAACCCCAACGTAGCTGCTGTGCAACTCATCAAGCGCCAATTGTTTGCCATTTTCAATTACACTCACCTGATTCGCGGTCAGTGCTGAGCTTTGGTCCAAACCGTCCAAAATCCTGAAATTTAACGTCAATTCCGGGAATTCAGCGGTGTTGAGGTCTTCGATTACCACTTGTGGCGCTGAGGTTTGGGCATTGACAGGCAGCGCTGATTGTGCCAGGTTGCCGAGGATCAGGCACAAAGTCAGGGCGGTCATCCAGAGAGAAAGTCTGTTTGGCTTGCAAACGCTCATTTTTATCATTTCTCAGTCAACAAAGAGATCGCAAAAAGCGCAAATCGATAACACGATTTTACCTGAGAGTTGGAAAACAGATGTTAGCTTTTGGTTTAGATCAGACCAAAATACTCAAAGGCGTTAAAGATCCCATTCTCTTTAATATCGCTGGTCACATAATCCGCGACAGCCTTGACCTCATCATCCGCGTTGCCCATCGCGACGCCCGTTTGGCAATATTGGAGAATTTCGATGTCGTTATAAGCATCCCCAAAGGCAAATGAGTCTTCCCGATCGCGGTCCAGCGCGTTGAGCAGGAACGCCGCGGCGGTGCCTTTGTTGACGTCTTTCTGGGTAAAATCGCCAAAGATTCTTTCCTTACCAAAGACATTCCAAACGCCAAGGCGGAAGAAGTCGCCGAATTCCCGCTGCAGTTCATCCGCGTCAACCGATGGCGACATCACAAAACTGACCTTGTTGACGTCGAGATGGTAATCCGTATGATCAAGACTTAATTCGGGGAAGACCCTCTTGACCCTTTCCGCGGAGGCTTCCATCGAAAGGTTAAATATACGGGCTGATTCGCTAACGTAGTAACGGTTACCATATAAACCACTATCGCACTCTTCAAAGAAGCCGATCTTTTTGTCTTCAAGGTAGGTATGGAGGCGTTTTATTTGTTCTTCGGGGATATATTTCCGCTGCAAGACTTCGCCGCAAAATTCGACATAAGCGCCATCACCGGCGATGATGCCGTCAAACCCAAGGTCAAGTAAATAAGGGTAAATTGAATGCTTGCTGCGCCCGGTTGCAATCAGAAGTTTGTGTCCGCGCGCCTGCGCCAAGCGGAGCGCCTCCAGCGTGGAAGGCGGCATTTTTTGCGTATAGTCAATGAGTGTGCCGTCAATATCTAGGAAAATTATCTTTTCTGAGTTCATGTTTCATCCTTCAAGCCCCGATGATAACACAAACAAAGACAGCACGGCAGTTTTTGAACAATAATCAGCGGTTTAGGGTTGAGCCTCAATCTTCTTCAGGCTGCTCTGATTTAAATAATACATCCTCAAAAGCAGGGTCTTTCTCCAGCACATGCTTGGCATAAGAACAGGTGGGCAGGATGCGGACGTTTGCCGCGCGCGCGGCATCGGCGAGCTTGTCCACCAAAGTCCGGGCGATGTTATACCCTCTGAATTCTGGGTTGACCCATGTGTGGTTTGCCTCCCAGTATTCGTCTTTAATGACATAGTTGATTTCACCGGCTTTTTGCTCTTCATCGGTGTTGGCAAGGATGCGGTGATCATCGGGCTCAAGGATATAGTGGATTTCGGTCATGATTCCTCCAAAGTGTGAATAGTGTAATCCAGCCCTAAACGAAAAACAAAACCTCAGCTTGTGCAGGATAGCGAGTTAATAGCATCAGGAAGATATGTGAATTTGGCGAGGGAGCATAATTCGCTATTAGTTGAAGGGGCCAAAAGGGGTGAAAATTCGCGTTTTTTCATTCTTTGATTGTTTTTTGGGTCGAATAAACAATAATTCTCCGCCCTGATTCTGAAGAGCAGGGACATGTTCTTAAACACCTACAGCATGGCTTATACAACCGCTTGTCATTGATCGTCTACAAATGTAAACTATGAGCAGTTAATCGGAAGGACAGAGAAATGACTGAAAATCTCAATATCAGCGCCGCGGAATGGGAAGTGATGCGGGTGGTTTGGGCTAATGGCGAAACCACCAGCCAGACAATCAACTTTATCCTGAAAGGGAAGCGCGGTTGGAGTTCGTCGACCGTCAAGACCCTGATTGGCAGGCTGGTTAGCAAGGGCTATTTACAAACACGCAAAAACGCGCGGCACTACGTTTATTCAACCCATCTTGAAGAGCCTGAGAGCCTTAAGTCAGAAATCGCGAGCCTGCTGGAGCGGATCTGCAGCCGAAAAATCCCAAATTTGATAGCCTATCTGATTGAAAAAACTCCAATGATCGCCGAAGATGTGGTGATGCTTCAGGCTGTGCTGCAGGCGAAGCAAGCGGTCGCGGAGGTTCCTTGCGATTGCTTCCCTGGGCAGTGCACCTGCCACTTGCATTCAATTGATTCGATACTTTCAAACTATTCTCACGAGGAGAAAGAACATGCAAACTAAAAATTTACCGATTGAAGGGATGACCTGCGCGGCTTGTTCCACTGCTGTTGAGCGCGCGGTTCGCAAATTGCCCGGCGTGACTGAAGCAAACGTCAATTTGTCTGCTGAGAATCTGCACCTGAGCTTTGATGAAACCCAGGTTACACTCGAGGAAGTGGCGCGGGCTGTGGATGATGCTGGCTACAAGGCGGTCATTCCCACTCAGCACATTCAGCTCGAAGTACAGGGCATGACATGCGCGGCATGTTCGGCGACAGTTGAGCGCGTTGTGGGCAAATTGCCCGGCGTGCAGAGCGCGGCGGTTAACCTCGCCTCCGAAACGCTGACGCTCGATTATGACCCAACTGAAATCAGCTTACAGCAGGTGGTTGGGGCGGTCTCCGAAGCCGGATACCAGGCTATTTTGCCGGTTGAAAGCTCCGTTGAGGATGAACTTGAAAGAAAGAAGGCTCAAAAAGCCAAACGCCTGGATAACCTTAAAAAGCGGTTCATCATCAGTGCTATTCTGACTATCCCCTTGCTGATCATTTCTATGGGACCGATGCTTGGTTTGCCGTTGCCAGCGTTTTTGGATCCATCCATCAACCCGCTAAATAATGCCCTGGCTCAACTGCTGCTGACCACGCCGGTGGTGGTTATGGGCTGGTCCTACTACCTGAACGGCTTCCGCAATCTGATCAAGCTGCACCCGAACATGGACTCGCTGATTGCCATTGGCACCGGCTCCGCCTACCTTTACAGCCTTTACGCCCTTTGGAACATCACGCGCGGACACGCTCATTTCGCGCATTCGCTCTACTTTGAGTCCGCCGCGGTGGTGCTGACATTGATCACGCTGGGTAAATTCATGGAAGCTCGCGCGACGGGCAAGACCTCGGAGGCGATCCAAAAGCTGATGGCGCTCTCACCAAAAAAGGCGCGGGTTTTGCGCGGCGGTCAGGAGGTGGAAATTGACGCCAGCCAGGTGTTGGTTGGGGATGAGGTTGTGGTGCGCCCAGGCGAAAGCTTCCCCGTGGACGGGGTCGTTTTGGACGGGGCAACCAGCGTGGATGAATCGATGTTGACGGGTGAAAGCCTGCCGGTGGAGAAAACCATTGGCGATAACGTCACCGGCGCTTCTATGAACATCAATGGATCCGTGCGGTTTAAAGCTACACGGGTTGGCAAGGACACCGCACTGGCGCAAATAATCCGCCTGGTTGAAAACGCGCAAGGCACCAAGGCTCCGATCGCCAAACTCGCGGATAAAATCTCCGGGATTTTCGTTCCGATTGTGATCGTGCTTGGGGCGCTGGCGGCGCTCGGATGGGTATTGATCGGCAAGGAAAGCGTGGAATTCGGATTGACGATCTTTGTGGCAGTGATGGTGATTGCCTGCCCTTGCGCGCTTGGTCTGGCGACGCCGACAGCGCTCACCGTTGGCATGGGCAAGGGCGCGGAGCAAGGCGTGTTGATTAAAAGCGGAGACG
>LUZV01000255.1 GCA_001603765.1 Anaerolineales bacterium Chloro_02
CTCAATGTCCCGGTTGATGGTGCGGCGGGATACTTCAAAACGTTTAGCCAGTTCCGGTGCGGTGGACTGTTCCTGATTCAGGAGAACAGAGAGAATAGCGATCAGACGGTCAAGCTTCATATGTGGCACCTCGAACATGACAATAATATGACGTGTTTATTGTATCATACAGTCAGCAGGATAACAAAAAGAACATGACAACGCTGTGTCATGTTCCTTGTGAAAGTATGGATATTACATGCCGGAGCCTGCCGGGGACAGCCTGTGGAGAAGCCACCTGGCGACGCCGTCTTCTTCATTGCTTTCAATGATGCCTGTCGCAGCGGCTTTCACCTCGTTCACTGCGTTGGAAACCGCATAGCATTCGTCGGAAATTTCGAACATGGGAAGATCATTGACGGCGTCTCCGAATGAAACGACCCGGGTGCATCCCCACATTTCCTTCAGCCTGCGGATCGCGTTGGCTTTGGAAGCTTTGGCAGGCATGATTTCGCACCAGTATTCCGGACGGTACAGCTCCTGCTGGATGGTACAGCGATAACGGCTGTCATTGGAAAAGATCTCGTAAACCGGCTGAAGCTCTTCTTTTTCACCGATGCAGGTGAAGTAGAACATTTCACCCTCATACAGCGCATCTTTTCCGGTGACGGGGCGGAGACGCCGGTCTCCCTGGCGCAGGTTCAGGTATCGCCGGATTCCGTCATTTTCATTCTGCGGAATCCAGGATACCTTTTCCACACCATTGACAAAGGAATAGACCAGTGGACTGATACCGCGGCTGTTCAATACATCCCTGACCAGGGATCTTTCCTCCCCTGTGAAGCTCTCGCTGGAGAGGATTTCACCGGTGGAGGGCTGGATGATGAAAGCGCCGTTATAGGCGATGACAGGGATGTTGGTGGAGAGGCCTTCTGTGACCTTTGACGCGGAGACAAGGGATCTGGCGGTGGCGTAGGTAAAGAGCATACCGTTTTCCACCAGGTTGTTGATTGTGCTGATGCTGAAGGGACTGACGCGATCCTGCCGGTTCAGCAGGGTGCCGTCCAGGTCGGTTACGTAAAGGGTTTTATCCATGATGCTCCTTCAGGTATTCGTCACGCAGGGCGGACAAATGTTTAACGATATCCGGATTCCAGTGTATCAGCGACGGGAGTTTCCCACAAGGGAACTCAGCGCATAAACCGCAGAACTGAACACCATGATCCCGGGCACAGGCATGGATTTTGCAGCGGCCGGATTCGGCCCATTCGGGCACCCGGCCGTCTGATCCGATGCAGCCGGGACATCTGCCGTCTGCTTTTTTCACACAGCCGGTGCAGCATTCGCCGCAGGCTGTGATCAGGGTAAAATCGGTCATGATTGTCTCCTTGTTATGGTTGAGCATAACTGCAGTCATTCAGCCTGGCCAGGCGTTGCGCAGCTTTGTCAATCTGACCGGAAAGCCTTTTGGTTTTCCGTACGCCCGGCTCCAGCCAGACATTCTGCACTGTAAGGGTGTTTGTTTTCCGGTCGGCTTTAGGTTCAATACGCCCGACGAAACGATCTCCATAAACGATGGGGAGCACATAATAGCCGTATTTGCGTTTGACAGCCGGGGTGTAGATTTCCCAGGAATACTGATAGCCCCAGACGGCTTCGATCAGCTTCCGGTCCCAGAGCATGGGATCCAGGGGAGCAAGAAACTCCAGCCTGGCTTTGGTGTCTGCCTGACCGTCGATTACAGACTCCAGCAAGGGAAGGTCTTCAGAAAGCAGGTACAGCGGGAAACGGATGCCTTCCACCTGAAGGGGAACGATGCTGCCGCTTTTTTCCAGACGGGCAAAGGCGGCGTTCCGCTGTTCCGTGGTCATGCTGATTCCCAGCCAGGCGGTGGAATTCCGGTTCCAGAGCAGGCCAAGGGCACCGATCCTGCGCCGGACGCGCCAGTCTGTCAGGGATTCCTCATCCGGGAAGGGATTCGGAGCGTTCAGCAGGGCAGCGGGAAGATATTTTTCCGCCAGGTCATAATACTTCCTTGAACCGGATTTGTGATGGATGAGCAGGGTTCCGTCCGTATAAAGCTGCTCGAGCACGGAGCGGGCAGCCAGGGATTCTTTTTCCCAATGCCCGCTCCAGTGCATGGAAGAATGCCAGAAGATTGTTCCCTCAATGGGCAGCGTATCGCTGCTGACGGGGCCGTGCTTCCGGATATAGTCGATGGCTTCTTTTTCAAGCTCTGGAATGCCGGGAAACTGCCGACCGTGGGCGGCGCTCCTTTCCCGGTAGCCGGAGAAGAAGGGCCAGTCCTCACTGGGCCAGATAGACAGCTCTTTATCTGAATAATCCACCAGCAGGTGATCCCGGTAGAGAAGGTCCTGGAGCATCTTTTTCCGGAAACCTTTGACGCGGGACTGAAGGGTCAGCTCCGCATTCCTGCCGCAGACATCCACGGGATCAAACTGAATACAGCCGGCCTGTCGGACATACTGATATGCCCCATCCTTGCGGATGAAACGATAATCTCCCAACAGGCCCTGCTTCCGCAGGATGAACTGCCGGGCCTGGTTCAGAGTGACAGTCAGCATTGGGTACTCCTTTATCGAACAGATCAGCCGCAGTATGCGACGGCGTCGGCCTGGAAATGGAGGCCGCCGCTTCCGCCGACGTGGGCAAACTCAGTCTGGATGGATTTACGGGAAGGATACTTCCCTTTGAACCGTTCTTTGATCACCTTTTCCATGACGGGAATGTTATATACATCCCGGAACAGGCAGTCCATATGAACCACATTTTCCAGCGTGAGACCGAAAAGTGCGAGACGTTCTTCCATCTGGTCGAAGGCACCGTTGATCTGCTCCTCAATTGTGCCGCCGATATTACCCACGCAATAGCTTAAAAAGCAGTAATCTCCTGCTTTAACAATCCCGGAATGGGCCCACTCTTCACTGATGTCTTTCCTGATGATTTCGCTCATGATTATTCTCCTCAATTCAGTATTAACGACGCGCTTCGTTCAGGTAAAATTTTATCATGAGCATCTGCAAATTGTAAGGCGAACAAAAATATTTTGTGGTGAAAACCGGACAAAAAAACTGCCGGGAACGCAGATCCCCGGCAGTGTATATTGACAAGGTCGTTTATTTGTTATCAGAGGGGTTTCCTGTACTCAAACAGGTCTCCCGGCTGACAGTCCAGGACTTCACAGAGCTTGGCCATAGTTGATACCTTGACGGCTTTTGCTTTGCCGGTTTTCAGGATAGACATGTTGGCCAGCGTGATGCCCACGCGGTCTGCAAGCTCCGATACGCTCATTTTGCGCTTGGCCAGCATCACGTCGATATTGAAAATGATTTCGCCTTCCATGCTGTATCCTCCTTATACCGTCAGGTCGCTCTGTTCCTGAAGATCAGCAGCCTTCCGGACAAGATGGGAGAGGCAGGCAGCCGCGACTGTGACCGAAAAGCCTACAAAGCAGATCAGCAGGGAAATCAGAAAGATTCCCGGATGGTTCATGCTCAGGAAAAAGAAAACGACATTCCCCAGAAAGAAGAACAGGATATCCCCGGCAACCAGCCAGGCGATTCCCTGCAGGAGGGCGGCATTCGAGGAGGAGAAAGACCGGTTTTCCCCGATGTTGACCGCGATTTTCCAGGCCAGCACAAGAATAGCGTAACAGGGGATGGCCGTGATCCACAGGAAGATCATCCACGGCCAGTGCCAGGACGCAAATTCAGGATAGCTGTCCTGCATCCAGGATCCGCAGTCGGGCAGGATACCGAAATAAACGATCAACCCGCAGAGCCCGATGATGATAATGATGGCTTTCAGCCAGGAAGAAAGCTTTTGCTGATTCATTTCCGATGCCTCCGGTTTCTTTGCTCGGGAGTATCATACATCGGAAATGATCGAAAGTCAACAATAAATTATCGTAATACGATAAAAGAAAAACGAATCAGGCTT
>LUZV01000256.1 GCA_001603765.1 Anaerolineales bacterium Chloro_02
TGGATCGATCGGGGATAAACGGAATCTGGCATGGCCTTATGCTTACACAGCATCCCTGTGGGACCATGCAAGGCATTTGACCGTCAGGTCTACAGATTGGTTAACGACCTGGATTTCCCAATGGCTGTAAGGGCGAAGCAACCATTAATTAACGTATTGGGGAAAGAAAAATAATTATTTCGGTTGCTTCGCCCCTAACGTATTCACAACGGTGTTTTGCTGATCTTGCATGGTCTGATGATTGGTTAACGACCGTCGGTCAAGACCACCCGCTCGATCTGGAGATCGGCGGGAACACAGGACTTGAGATTGGCGAGATTAGAGTTTATTCAACATCCGCAACTCGCTACACCTGCCAGTCGCCAATATCCTTCCAGCAGTAGTCGAGGTGTTCAGCTAATATGTCCTTGAGGCGGTATTTTACGGTCTGACGTGCCGCCTGCATCAACTTCTCCCCACCGATCTGGTTAAGCCTCAAGCCAATCCGCCTCGCGTCACGGTGGTGGCACTGGATGTCGAAAGGACCTCCAGGAGCAAGCGAAAGGAAGTCATCCATGCGCCCGATTTCTATCAGCTTGGCTATCAACTCTTTTACCTCGGCTTTGTTCCGCGGATCAAGGGCGCGGATTTCGGGTTCACCGAACAGACGATTAAATAAACTCATGGCGGCTCCTTTCTGTGAGTAATTATAAAGGAATCCAAAAAAAACCGGAGCCAGGCTCCGGTTTATAACTTAGTAGTGAATGATCGTATCCCGCACCTTACCCCACTTCAGCGCGTCTGAAATTCCTTGTTCGATCGGCAGTTCAGCTTTCCACCCCAACAGCCTCGCAGCCTTATCCGCGTTGGCATACGAGCCAGCCACATCCCCAGGGCGCGGCGGTTGCAAAGAGACCGGCAGCTTCTGACCATAAACTTCCTCAAATGCCACGACAAATTCCTTCACTGTCACGCCGTGCCCCGTACCGAGGTTGATGACTGTGTAAGGGGCGTCTTCTTCGCGACCCTGGCTGATGACGCTGTCGAAGCGCTCAACCGCTTTCAGATGCGCCTGGGCAAGATCCCAAACATGGAGATAATCGCGGATGCCAGAACCATCGCGGGTGGGCCAATCCACCCCCGTGAGA
Organism: Anaerolineales bacterium Chloro_02; assembly: GCA_001603765.1. Lineage (GTDB taxonomy): Bacteria > Chloroflexota > Anaerolineae > Anaerolineales > Anaerolineaceae > Mesolinea. The sequence continues at coordinate 1,128 of LUZV01000256.1, forward strand.
TTAAAAACTGGTTCCCGTCCCAGCGCGACTTCAACCAATTTGCCAATCAGATGACTAGGGAAGCGAATATGCAGCCCCGTGCGCATTTTTGGATCAGCGCCGATAGGGTTGAAATAGCGCAGTGCGATGGCATTCAGCCCGTAAGCGGCGCAAAAATCCTTAAGCACCATCTCCATCATATATTTCGTGCGCGAATAAGGGCTGAGGGGACGCAGAGGTGATTCCTCGGTGACCATGAAGCCGGGAACGACATCATAAACCGCGGCAGATGAGCTGAAGACCACCCGTTTTTGACCCAACTCAGCCAGAAGTTTGAAGAATTCCATCGACTTGACAACATTCTCCCGGTAATACTCGTAGGGTTTGGCAACCGATTCCGGGACGACAATCAGCGCGGCGCAATGAATGGTCGCAAAAATGTCTGGATGCTCGCTGAAGATTTGCCGCACCATGGCGCGGTCGGCAATATCGGCTTCGTAGAAAATGCGGTCCCTGGTGAACTCCCGGCGTCCGGTGACAAGAGAATCCAACAAGATTGGAGTGTGACCAGCGTCGAGCAGCGCCGATGCAATTGTGCTGCCGATATAACCTGCTCCCCCAGAAATCAAAACTTTCATCCCACTTCCTTTCTCCGATTAACTGTTTTGGTTATAGGACATCGGCTTTGACGCGGTAACCTCTTTGACGCTTAACAGGATTAATAAGCCAATGACCAGGAAGGCAATTATAGACCCAATCCCCCAATATTGGCCGGCTATTTCAGCCGCGTGGTCAGCCAGACCCTGGTTGATATAAAAATTATGCATCCGATACGAAAGCGTCCCGAACACCAGAGGGCCGACAAAAGTGGACGTGCGCCCCGCAACTGAAAGGAAGCCATAAAACTCGGTTGTCTTACCGGCAGGCGCCAGCTGGCTGACCATCGTGCGGCTGACAGCCTGCGCGCCAGAGAGCGCGAAACCCGCGATAGCGCCAATGATAATAAATCCGACAGTAGATTTCACGAAGAAAAGCGCGACCAGTGAGAATGTCAGGATAATCAGTGAGAAGATGATTGCTTGTTTGCTCGACTTAGTATCAGAAAGTCTGCCAAACAGAAGTGCGCCAACCGCGCC
>LUZV01000257.1 GCA_001603765.1 Anaerolineales bacterium Chloro_02
GAAAACAAAAACCTGGAAATCTCTTTTGACCGTCTTGAGCCTGATTATCACAGGCGTTCTACTGCTAAATGCTTGCGCTGCTGCCCCTGCCGCAGTGAATAAACCCGCTGATGAAAACCTGCTAAAAGTTAAGGTTGGGGCGTCACCCGTTCCCCACGCGGAAATATTGGCATTTGTTCGGGACAATCTGGCTGCTGCCGCTGGGCTTGAGATCGAAATTGTGGAGTTCACCGATTACGTTCAGCCTAATCTGGCGCTAAATGATGGTCAGCTTGACGCTAATTTCTTCCAGCACCTGCCTTATCTGGAGGATTTTAACGCCAAGCAAGGCACCAACCTTGTCTCGGTAGCGAACGTTCACATCGAACCGCTTGGCATCTACTCAAAAACTATCAAAGACCTGGCGGCTGTACCTGAGGGCGCGGTCGTTCTGATCCCAAATGATTCCACCAATGGCGGAAGAGCACTCAATCTGTTGGCAGCAAATGGCTTAATAACGCTCAAGCCTGGATCTGGTTTTACCGCGACTGTGCAGGATATTGCGACTAATCCAAAAAACCTAAAAATCACGGAGCTTGAAGCCGCTCAGTTGGTTCGAGCGCTGGAAGACGCATCGTTTGCTGTAATTAATGGCAATTACGCGCTCGAGGGCGGACTGACACCCGCAAAAGACGCGCTGGCACTTGAGTCGGGTGACAGCAACCCTTATGTCAACATTCTGGCGGTGAAGAAGGGTAACGAACAGAACCCAGCGATCCTTAAACTAGTCGCGCTGATTACTTCACCAGAGGTGAAAGCTTTTATCGAAGAAAAATACGCTGGATCTGTTTTATCAGCGTTTGGAAAGTAAGAAGAATAAAGTGCAGGCGGCTCAGCCACCTGCACTTTGGTGTTTAAGATGATCCGATTAGAAAATGTGACCAAAACCTTTCGGACTGGCGCGGACGAAGTCCACGCGCTTTATGATGTCTCGCTCGAGGTTGCCCAGGGGCAGATTTTTGGAGTCGTTGGAGCCAGCGGGGCAGGAAAGAGCACGTTGATTCGCTGCGTTAATCGCCTTGAAGAACCCGATGGCGGAAAAGTCTGGGTTGATGGCGAAGAAATCACCGCTTTGCGAGGAGAAAGCCTTCGGCAAGCCAGGCGCAAGATGGGGATGATCTTTCAGCAGTTCAATTTGCTTTCCCAGCGAACCGCTGCTGACAATATCGGCTATCCCCTTGAGATTGCGGGCGTGGAAAAATCTGAGCGAGAAAGGCGCGTCCTGGAGTTGTTAGAGTTGGTCGGGTTGGAAGACAAAGCCCGGGCATACCCGGCGCAGCTCTCCGGCGGGCAAAAACAGCGGGTGGGCATTGCCAGGGCAATCGCGACTAATCCTAAAGTGCTTCTCTCGGACGAAGCTACATCCGCGCTTGATCCTACCACCACTGACTCCATTCTGGACTTACTTCAGGGCTTGAATAAACGCTTGGGGCTGACCATCTTGCTGATCACTCATCAAATGGAAGTGGTGAAGAAGATTTGCGACCACGCCGCGCTGCTTGAAGATGGCAGACTGGTTGAAGCGGGCGCAATCTCTGATTTGGTCGCGGACCCCTTAAGGCGGCTTTCAAGGGCGTTCTTCCCGCCTGTAATTGATATCCCAAGAGACCCCCGGGCGGTGCACGCGGCGATTACCTTTTTGGGCAGCGCGGCGGATGAGCCAATACTGGCGAATTTGGTACGGAAATTTGACGTTGATGTGAATATCCTTGGTGGAAGCATTCAGGAAATCGGCGGTAGGCGGGTGGGGCAGTTGCAAGTGGAGATTCAGGGCGAGCAAATGGCTGCCGCGGTGGCATATTTAGGCGATTTGGGCGTACGGGTGGAGGTGATTAAATGAACATTGTCGAGTGGTGGCCCAGATTAATCCAGGAGAGTCTGACGACCTTGTATATGGTGGGGGTTTCCACCTTGCTGACAGTTTTATTTGGATTGCCGTTGGGAGTATTGCTGGTGGTGAGCGACGAACGCGGGTTAAGCCCGAGACCCGCAATAAACCGCGTTCTTGGTGTGGTGGTGAACTTAACGCGCTCGCTGCCTTTTATCATTTTGCTGGTGGTGTTAATTCCATTTACGCGTTGGGTTGTTGGAACAAGTATTGGACCAACTGCGGCAATTGTGCCGTTGACCCTGGCAGCGGTGCCTTTTTTCGCGCGCGTAACAGAAAACGCGCTTAGGGAGGTGCCCTCGGGGTTGATCGAAGCCGCGCAGGCGATGGGCAGCAGCGAATGGCAGATTGTGAGCAAAGTGTATATCCCCGAAGCTTTACCCGGATTGGTTTTGGGGATTGCCTTGACTTTGATCAGCCTGGTAGGATATTCTGCAATGGCTGGCGCTGTTGGCGGCGGTGGATTGGGGGACCTGGCAATTCGGTACGGGTATCAGCGCTTTCAGACTGACGTGATGCTGGTTACGGTAGTAATTTTGTTAGTATTTGTGCAGGCGGTGCAGTCTATCGGCGACAAAATGGCGGCGAAGATCAGCAAACGGTAGGAGAAGCAATGATAAAAAACCCTTGCGAAAAGGCAGGGGAGCATGTATAATATTTCTTTACGGGGCGTGGCGCAGTCCGGCTAGCGTGCTTGCATGGGGTGCAAGAGGTCGAAGGTTCGAATCCTTTCGCCCCGACAGAAAGACCCTGGGAATTCTCCCGGGGTCTTTTGATTCGCGGCTTCCGACCATTGAAGGAAATTGACCGTCAGATCTCCACATTAGGGATCTGACAGGTAAAAAGAAGAATTGTCAAGGTTACGAGACCGACGGTTAAAATCACTCGAACGTTAGGAGATCGGCGTAGGCAGAGAATGCCCAATTATCGAAAACGCGGCTTTTCTTTCGCACGATCGGATCATACTGAGGCTAGCCGATGCGGCATCTGTTGAGTCTATTCCCCGGTAAAGATCAGCGGAATGTATTGAACAAACACTGGCGGCGGGGTTGGCACTTGGGTCACCGCGCAGTTAGACTGCTTTGAATAACAGACCGCGTCTGCTTCGGCTGCCTGCACTGTGTAGAAATAGTTCTTGTCGAAAACGATGTTTGTGTCCTGGTAGCTGGTGGTAGTGACCTGCGCAACCTTGGTAAAGGTTCCGCCACATGTAGTTGTGCCGCGGAATACGTTGTAGACATCCGCGCCCGACACTTCTGGCCAACTGATTAGGATTGAGTTGCTTTGAGGAGCGGCAGTAATCTGTGGGTTGGAAGCAAAGCATCGCCCCATAGCCCCGGCAAGGCTGGCGGCGGTGCCGATGCCTGCCTTAGCGGTGGCAAGGGTGGCAGGCAGGTACATTTTGTCGATTGTGTCCGTGGTTTTGTGATAATGAGGGTTCCTATCCGCTACCGCGCCGCAACCATTAGGAGACGTCAGGGATGAGTAGTTTTCGAGTACTTCGATAGCCCCTACTCCGACGTCCCAGAATGAGGCATGATCGGAGTATTCTTCACCATTTGTTGTCAGATAGTCAAAACTTAAACCCAGGTTGTAGTTAGTATTCACATCGGTAAAGCAGGTGCCAACGGTGTTCGAGGCTGACAGCGTGCCCACATGCAGCTCGATGCATTTGTCCTGGTTGCTGTCGTAACCAAACATGTCCAGATTGACAACTCCAACAATGTTGGGCATTTCGGAGGAGTGATCGGCAACATAAGCTGCACTGCCATAAAGCCCTTGTTCTTCGCCGGTGAAGAAGATGATTTTTATTGTGCGATCAAATTTGTAATAAGGGAAGAGCCGGGCGGCTTCCATCAGTGCCGCAACGCCGCTGCCGTTATCTTCCGCGCCAGGTGCTTTATTATTTGGGTCTGTGTAAGTTATGCTATCGAGGTGGGCGGTTAGAAGCACGAGCTGATTGGCGTTAGGACCATGACCAGGGATGGTTACAACTTTGTTTTTCCAACTCGCTGCCTGTTCGATATCAGGCGCGTCCAACAGCATGCTGTTTTCCACCCTTGTTCTGGGGCCTGGAAGGTTTTCCACCATCTGGCTGAGTTGGTAAGGATTATAGGCATGGTCCGTTAAACTGGAACCGGCTGTATAGCCAAAGCTCAGCAGCTGCTCGCCAAGGTAGGGATAAGCCATCGCTTTGACGTTCAAATTAAATAACGCTCCAGAAAATCGGGTGAGGATTCTCCGCGCCACGCCGGCAACTAAAACTTCGTCTTCCCCGCTAAAGTTGCGGATCCATTTGACCACCGAAGCCTGAGTGACCTGGTCTATTATCTCCTGGACGGTTGGGTTTGAGGGGCAGGTTTGGGTCTGGCTGAGTGCGTTGGTATTGGGGATTGAAAAGAGCAAAACAAGCGCGATAAGCAAAAACATCCACTTAGTCAATTTCATATGAATCCTATTGAGTTTGAATTTTCGTTTAGACAGGTCTACACCATGCCGTAAGCATAAAAAGTGGGAATAAATACAGTGGCTTCCCCATCCAACCAGGATTTGAGGGCGCGTTCCCTCAGGGCAATGATTTCATCAATTGGAACCATCCCGCCAAGATCGAACGCGATAATGTCCCATTCGTGATCAAAATCATCTTTTTCGGGGTAGCGCCATTGCCCCGCGAGTAAGCCCAGGCGGACGTCTTTTAGACCAGTTGCCCGGAAGATATGGCCTAATTTTCGGCCCATGCTCAGATCAATTCCCTGAAAGGCGAGAGAACGGTTCTGAATCTTACCAATATCCTGGAAAATTTGGGGATAATCGATGCGTGAGTGGTAATCCGGCTCAGCAAATGCCACAACATAGCCGCCTGGCTTTGTGACCCGCGCCATTTCCGCGACGACCTGCGATGGATTATGGACCCATAGCAGAACGTAATGCGCCACAGCGAGATCAAATTGGTGGGCTTGGAAGGGCATTCGGTGGGCGTCCGCGTTAAAAATAGGCGGTTTGGCTTGGTGGAGATGAGCGAACTGGCAGTTTTCGAGGTCGATATCCAAACCAGTCACGTGCAGCCCTCGACCGAGGTATTCATTGAGCAGTGCACCTGTGCCAACGCCGACATCCAGCAGGGATTGACCAGGCTGAGCGCCAACTTTCCCAAAAATGAAGTTGCGCAGGTCGCGCGTCCAAAAGGATTGGAGGATAAACCGATCATGCCAATCAGAGATTTTCAAGCTGCTCCTCCAGAGATGACCTTCTTCCAAAGGGCTGCCCAGTCCTCGCGCAGCAGGTTGCCAAAGCTTGTTTGGCTGCTGACGCTCTCAGCGAGCGTGCCGTCTGGTTTGACGACCAGGTTTGAGATCGGATGTGAATTTGGGTCCCAGAGGCTGAAGTTGAGGTCAGTCGAGTTGGGGTGATAAGAAAGAGGCATGTCGTCTACAAATTGTATTCCGCTTTCGATGAGGTCATCCTGCAGCTGGCGCGTTTGATCGGAAAAATAGGGATCGCTTGAGGTAAAGGTGAAAGCGTTGACCCCCAGATCCTTAAGGTTTTGGATCAACTCGCGGTAATTGACGTCTGGATGGATGGGCATGCGAACGCAAGTAAAAAGGTCCTGGTCAAGAATGTTCGAAAGTCCGGCGAGTTCTTCTGGGATAGTTGGGTCCATCTCGAAGGTGAGGTGGTCCAACCCCGCTTCAATCAGCGGCAGAAGAAAAGAGGGATTTTTTAAGTTGGGATCGGAAGAAACCAAACCACTGACCAGTCCAAGCTCTTCTACATGAGCGAGTATTTCAA
>LUZV01000258.1 GCA_001603765.1 Anaerolineales bacterium Chloro_02
CTTCAAAGACGGTTCCGTTTGCAAGCACAAGATAAGCCATAAAAACCTCCGGAATTCAGAATTCAGAATTAAGAATTCAGAATTATTAGTTTGTTGGAGCGCATGCTGCCTTGATGACATCGGCAGCCTTGATGAGTAAATCATCGGGGATGTTCAGGGCGGGGAGGAGACGGACTTTGTCCTTTGCGGTGAGGCAGAGGACGCCGTTTTCCCTGCAGGCGGCCAGGACTTCCGCGGCGGGTTTGGTGGTCTTCAGACCAATCATCAGGCCCAGACCGGAGATGCTTTCGATTCCGGGAGCACCTTCCAGCAGGCTGCGGATCAGCTGGCTCTTGCGGGTGACCTCAGCGAGAAAGTCATCTGTCAGCCGCTCCACAATGGAGAGCGCAGCTGCCGCTGCGATCGGATTGCCGCCGAAGGTGGAACCGTGATCGCCGTAGGAAAGGACATCTTTCACTTTCTCGCTCATCAGGGTGGCGCCCATGGGCAGGCCGCCGGCCAGTCCCTTGGCGGTAGAAACCACATCAGGCTGCAGACCGTATTGCATATAGGCGTACATGGTGCCGGTACGGCCGTTGCCGGTCTGCACTTCGTCCACCATGAGCAGGATATCCTGCTCCTTCAGGAAGGCAGCCAGCTCTTTCACGAAATCCGGATCCAGGGCGATGACGCCGCCTTCACCCTGTACCATCTCGATGAGAACCGCGGCGACAGTGCCGTTAGCGCAAAGCTTTTTCAGCGCATCCATATCTCCGGCAGGGAAAGAAGCAAAGCCAGGAGTCAGAGGCTGGAAGAGTTCGTGGAAGTGATCCTGTCCGGTGGCGGCCAGGGTGGTCAGGGTCCGGCCATGGAAGCTCTGCTCCAGCGTCACAATAGTAGAGCAGGCGGATCCTTTGTGTTCCGCGGCCCATTTCCGGGCAACCTTGATGGCGCATTCATTGGCTTCTGCTCCGGAATTGGAGAAGAACACCTTGGACATGCCGGTCTTATCACACAGGGCCTTGGCCAGGTTGGCACAGGGAGCAGTGTAGAACAGGTTCGACATATGCTGAACGCTGTGGATCTGCTTTTCCACAGCTGCGATCCATTCGTCATCCGCTACACCGAAGGAGGTGACTGCGATGCCTGAACCCATGTCGATATATTCCTTGCCATTGACATCCTTTACCAGGGAACCTTTGCCGCTGATGATTTCAATGGGGAACCGTTTGTAGGTGGAGGCGACGTATTGGTTGTCCAGTTCGATAGTGTTCATAGGAACCTCCGGATTGATTCATAATTTTGCGATCGCTGTTACCAAAGCCAGGTTCGCTTTCAGCTCCCAGCCTTTGACAGCTGTAGCATGGCAGTTGTTACCCAAATCATAGATTTGGACAACTGCTCAACAATTCAGAATTCAGAATTAATGGTGGACAAAATATCTTCATCCTGCGGATTTGATATTTTGACGCTCACTCCCACCCACTTTGACGGTCATCAGGTGTTTCACCTTTGGAGACCATGGTGCCGGCACCTTCGTCGGTGAGGAGCTCCATCAGGATGGAGTGAGGGACGCGGCCGTCCATGATAACCACGTTGCGAACGCCACGGGAAAGGGCTTTCGCACAGCATTCCACCTTCGGGATCATGCC
>LUZV01000036.1 GCA_001603765.1 Anaerolineales bacterium Chloro_02
GTTCATGTTTTTTAGCTGTGGGTCGGAATGAGCCCGCCGGCAGGTGATGTTGGTGATGGGCGTTGTGCGGGCTCACTCCGACGATATGGGATTCTTTGGCGGAGTGCGCAATGAAGGGATGTTGGTATTTTTGGCGGAGTGCGCAAAAGAGGCGCATTCCGCCCTACGGATTGTTCATGTTTTTTAGCTGTGGGTCGGAATGAACCCGCCGACAGGTGATGTTGGCGATGGGCGTTGCGCAGGCTCACTCCGACGATAAGGGATTCTTTGGCGGAGCGCGCAAAGGAAGCGCGTTCCGCCCTGTAAATTTCTAGCGGGAGGTGCTTAACTTTAACATTTCGCCCTTCTGGTTAAAAGTCATCCGCGCGTAGTGATTGTGGCTGCGCTGACGGTATTCGTAACTCTTTTTTAAGGTCACCACATAGCGCTGGCTTTCGCTGACGGCATCGAACTTCTGCCGGTGCGCTTGCACCATAGCGGGATCGAGCGTGAAATTCGTCAATTGTGGGTTTAACGAAACTGTCGCGTCATCCAAACCAGGAAGATAACTGCTAATGACCTTTTTTACCTTTGCCAGGATCTCATCGGGCATTTCGCTGGCTGCCACAATCAATTCTTCACGCGAGTCGCTGATAGTTTTAAGCTCGGGCGTGGTCGTTGGGCGGATGGACGGTTTGGTCACTTCTTTGATATTCGCGCTGGAGGCAAGTGGGTCGCCGTAGAGCACAAATGAGAGGATGGTTTTCTGGTCTTCTCCGTCCAAGTAGCCCTGTTCCTCCGTCATCTTTTTTGCCAGGGCGAGTTTGGCGCGCATCAGAGCGTAGCCAACCGCGACTTCCGCCTTGACATGCGTCCAAAAATGGTAAGCTAATAAATCAGCAGCCACGAGGTTTCTGCTCACGGATCCGTACGCGATGCAGGTGGAGCCGATGAACGCTCGCGTGCCGCTGGAGAGGAAGTTGAGCGAAATCGCTTCGCTGGATTTTTTATCGAGAATATTCGCGCCGTAGCATGCCTCGCTCAGAACAATTTCTGGTGAGGAGGTCTTTGCGTTAAAGTTAGCGGGCTCCATTGCCACCGGGTATTCCGGCTCCGTGCTCGCTTTGGCAAGGTCGCGCTGACCATACCATTCCGCGCTATCTTTTAGCCCATGAAGGTTGAAATAAGCAAATTTCGGATCGGGAATTTGGGCTTTTAACAAGCTTGTCTGGTTCGTTGGCGGTGAGGTCATCAGCCGGTCGGCGCGGTCGATAACCGCGAAAACTTCCGATGAGGCGTGTTTCCAGACTTCCGCGCTGCAGCCGATGTTATCCGGCTTTTGAAAACGGACATTAAAGGTCTGAAAGCGTTCCGTAAAGCTGCGCAACAGGCTCAGGAAAAAGCTGGGAGCGGCGCTTTTCCTGGACTTCACTTTCAGTTCATATTCTTTGGTTAAAAAGCGCAGCTGTTCGAGCAAGTAGCCGGCGTCGCTGCCAGCCTCATCCGGGATGCGCCCGACTGGCCATTGCTGAATGTAATAGTTATCGTCAATTGTGGCATAGGGGTTGTCGGACGGGACGTTAAGGTCCGAATCGTCAGTGGGATTTGGCAGCATATGGAAAGGCACAATATCATTCCCGCCGATGATCAACAGCGCGCCAATCATCTCCCCACGAGAAGAGAGCTTGGCGTCCAGATCCTTCAGAGAAAGCTTAATCTTCCAGGCATCGCTTGCCTGAATCGGGCCCAGTCCCTGCTCACGGGCGCTGGCTTCGTCATCCGGCACATAAACGAGGCTGTTCCAACCGGGAAGGTCGACGATATTGAGGCACAACTTGCGCATTGCTTCGATGACGACATTGGCTGTATTCGCGCCGTATTTTTTCTCAAGGTTAGCGCGGGAGGTCAGGATCACATAGGATGGAAAACGTCCGTCTGTGTTCAGCAGGTCGGATTTCTTAATTTTTCGGGCAACTTTTTCAAATTCCGCTTGAATTTCAGTTATGGCAGCAACAGTCTCCTCTGTTTCTCTTGAAAGAGGTGCGGATTTTTGACCGCTTGGCGGCTCATAGGCGGGGACTTCATTGGTATGCCCAGCGGGGAGTGGCGGCGTGGCGATCTCCTGAAGGAAGAAGGAGCTGGTTGGGATTTCTGAATAATCTGCCTCGCCCGAGTCGGCGAGTTCATCCACTATATAGTCCGGCAGATGCAGCGCCAGGGTTGGGTCGTCGTCAATGATCTCCTCCGCGGTTTGGTAAGCAGACTGCTTTTCGGCTGGCTGGTCGGAGATAAAATCGGCATTAGAGAGCACATTCCAACCCAGATCCGCCGCGATGGAGGCGGGCACGGGCAAGTCGAGGTAGACCTTGAGATCCTCTGGCCAGAGCGGCTTGAAGCTGTGATTAGGACCGAGCAGGCGGTTGATGACCTGACCGCTCACGTCGTGCGCGGCGCACCAGTGCAGTTTTTCCACGCCTGCGGAATCGTTCCCCTGCAGGATATCGGCGATGGCGGAAAGGACCTTGATCTGAATGCAGTCGGGCCAGCGGCTGGTGTAAATGCCAGCGAGTGTCTCGAGCAGGGTGGAATTGCCGGTTTTGTGAACAATCTGCATGTGAAACGCAGCTGGAAGAGGAGAACGCGGGTTGTGTGCCAGAGATTCGAGCACAGCTTTTTCCGCTCCGCTCAGATCGCCGCTTTCCCAAGCGGCACGGGCAGCTGTTAGACCCTCAAGCCAGGAGGTTGGCGCTTTCGCGCCAGTCGTGCCGCGCTGGAGATACAGCTGAGCGGCGTGGAAGTCCCGGTTTGATTGACCTGTGAGGCGGTCTAAGAGTCCAGCGGCTTCCACAAACTCCGGATCAAAGGAGGTCAGTTTATTCAGGTTGGTGATTGCCATTTCGGTATCTCTCAGCTCCGCCAGAACTGAGGCGTAAAAATAGCCGATCAAAAGATCACCAGGGTAGCTCGCTAACCAAATTAGCGATGCCTGGCGGGCAAACTGAAATTCCCGATTGCTGACGGCAGTCTGGAGAAGGGTTAAAAACTTGCCGCGCCGGACAACCAGCACTTCGTCACTTTTACGAGCGTTAAAAGGTCTCATTTTTTAGGAGCCTCCTGGAGGTTATTTACGATATTGAGCGCAACCACCGAAGCAAGCTGACGGCGGATGTTTTGGTCTGAAGGTGAAAGCTGGGAGGCCTGACGCAGCATGTATTCCGCGTTGCGGTAGTCGCGGCTGTCTTTATAGGCGGCGGCAGCTTGTAGGTATGGGCGCGGGTCATTGCTGACCATGGCGATGGCTTTATGATAGGTCTGAATAGCGCTGCCGACATCGCGGCGGTCCTGATAGGTGAGACCCATCTCGAGATAGGCTTCAACAAAACCTGGCTGCAGGCGGATTGCTTCTGAAAGGTGAGCCAGAGCCTGATCCAGATTGCCGCGCAGGCGGTCAACCGTCCCGAGGTTCACGAGGGTTTCCGGGTTTGTTGGGTTGAGGATCAGACTGCGCTGAAGGACTGTTTCGGCTTTATCCACCTCGCCAGCCTGAATTAGTTTGAGCGCCAGATTGTTTAAAACAGCGGTGTCTTCTGGGTAGGCTTCCGCTAAGCGTTGTGAAGCCGGTAAAGCTTGATGCGGATTGCGAACCTGGTCAAGGTTGATCTTCTGCAGTTCAAAGGGCACAGGGTTTTCGACCACGGCAAGGGCGAAATTGATTGCCTGACGGGCTTCTTCTGTTTTTCCGCTTAATGAATACGCTTTTGTCTTTACGTCCCAGGCGGTCTCACTTTTTGGATCTTTCTTTAAGATCAGATCGGCTTGCTGGATGGCTTCCTGATAAACCTGCCTGGCAAGCAGAGACCGCGCGATTGCTTCGTCGTAGATGAGGTTGTCAGGGTCGAGCTGACTGGCTTTTTGTAAGCACTGGATAGCAATCTTGTGTTCGCCTAACTGCTGGTTGATGATCGCGAGCGAGTAAAGCGCCTCAGGATTGGTCGGGAAGAGATCGGTAGCTTTGCCAAAATAGTCTTTGGCAGCGTTATAGTCCCTTTCAAGCAGCTTCACATCGCCCAGCATTTGCCAATAGTGCGCATCTTTGGGCGAAATGCGAATGGCTTCCTCAAGATGCTTCGCCGCTTGGGGATAGTCTCCGGCATCCTGATATTGGAGAGCTGCCATGGCGTGCCAATCGGGCTCATCCGACCAAATTGAAAGCGCGGTTTCGAACGATTCGGCTGCTTTGAGCGGATTATTTCGGGTAGCTATTGCCAACAGCGCGTGTAAGACAGGATCTTCGGGTTGTGATTCAAGCAATCTTGCGGCAATTTCTGCTGAGGTATTTGGATCCTCGCTCAGGTTCTGGATTGCCTGCTGAAAACTGACATCCGGATCTTTGCTAAACCCCGCGAGGATTTCCGCGATCACCTGCTCGTTGTTCACGACGGAAAAAACCTGAGCCGCTTGCTTGCCGTTCGTAACCAGCTTATGCAGCTCGTTTTCGGGCATCCACTGCCCTTGCCTGAGCGCCTGGCTGATTTTTAGCGCTGGCAACACTTCTGAAGGCGGCAGAGCGCGCCCGGCAAGCGAAACCTGTTCTTCAATCACATCAAATTCTGAACGCTGTGGGTCAAAAGCCTCAGGAGCATGGCGCAGCAGGTGAAGCCGCTCGGCATTGCCCAGCTGCCTGGCTTTATCCGTTAGATAGTCAGCGAGGAGTTTGTTGGCAATCGGATTGATTTTCGCGACCAACAGGACGGTTTTTAGTGATTGGTCGGCAAGTCGCCAATCCCCTAATTGCCAGGCAGCTTTCGCGACCGCGAGAGCATGCCAAACCCAGGCAAAATGGCGTGAGATGTCGAATGAAGCGGCAGGTTGGAAGGCTTGATGATCAGTTAACAACTCGGCAGCCTCAGCCAATTGCTTTCTGGCTAGCTCTGTATCACCGCTCTGGCTGGAAAACAGGCTTTGAAGCGCCAGGCGCATTGGTGATGAAGGAGAATCCGCGAGAAAGTGATCCCAAAGCAGGCGGGCTCTTGGAAGATCATCGCGGAGGACGGCGTCCAACGTAAGAATGGCCGCCATCGCGCATGCCATCTGAGGCTGCGCTTGCTGGGTGTTGAGGTAATCCAACGCGTTGGATAACTCATCAACCTGGCTGGTTGTCAGGGCGAGTTCGAGTTTCAGAAGGTAAGCTTGTTCGCTGGATGGGTCCGCGTTCAGCGCCAAAGCGGCGAATTTCTGCGCAGCGACCAGGTCGCCGGTGATTCGCTCGAGCTGCGCCGCCCGGTAATAGAGCCCAGAACGGTTGTAAGGCGGATAATCGAGATAGGGGTTTGTCTCATCGCTGGCGATCGAGCCGAGCGAATCAGGGGCAAACTCCAGTTTGCTGAGGGTGTCTTCGAGCGCGTCAAAGGCGGGCACAAAGGCTCTATTGGCTGCCAAAACGTCGGATTTGAGGAGGGGATAGGCTGGGTTGGATTGTAATGCCGGTTCGAGATCCTCTAACAGTTTCCGGGCGGCAGCTGAGTCGCCGAGTTTGAGCACGGAGTAAACAAGATCGCGACTTTCGGCAAAATCCGGCGAAGGATTATCTGAGATTGCCTTTTTAATGACGCGCGCGGCTTCGTCCGCCTGATTCATGTGCAGGTAAAGGTTGGCGACTTTGATGTATTCTTCTGTTTCGATGTCTTCAAGAGCTAACATGCGGTTGAGAATATCTTTGGTATCCTCGATTTGATTGAGGTTCACATAAGTACGCGCGAGGGTGAGGTAGAGCGCTTTGTCATCCGGTCTGAGCTGGATTGTGTCTTTCAGCAGCTGGATGGTATCCCGGGCGCGGTTGTGCTGACTCATAAAGTCACTGAACCAGAGCACATTTTCGATATCCGTCGGGGCGATCTGCAAGGCGGATCTGGCGGTGGATAAACCTTCATTTTCCAAATCAGCGGTCATCAGGGCGTTGGCAAGCGCGTAGCGCGATGGAAGATCGTCCGGGTCCGTCAGGACAGCCTCTTGCAGAGAAGCCAGGCTGATATCCGTCAGACCGAGAGCCAGAGCTGTTTGCCCGGTTTGAAAATGGAGGTGATGATAGCTGCGGGGAGCTTTTGCCTCCGGATAGTCCATAAGCTGGAGATATTCGCTATAGGCTGCTTCGTGCATGCCCAGGCTTGCTTTAAGGTCAGCCTGAAGCAAACGCAAGTCGAAAAGACCTTCTCTTTCTTGCTGCCGTTCCTCCATCACAGCTAACAATTGGGACATTTCTTTCAGCTCCTGGTTTCCCGGTTTGATGCCTTTGGAATAGGAGCGGATCAGCAGCTCGGCATAGGCTTTAAGGGTGGTATCAGAACGATTTGCCTGCCAGGCGAAGCGCATCACGGGCTTCGCGCCGGTCAGGTCGCCGATCGCCATCAACACCTGCCCAAGCACGGACGCCAATTCGGGGTCAGAGGTGTAATCATCTTCAAGCGGGGCGATGGTTTGCCAGGCGTCATCGATGTAGCCGTGGTTGAGATAAGCCTGAGCCAAAGATTTGCGAACATTAACAAGGGTTGGATCGAGCTGAAAAGCTTGCCTCAACACACTGATCGCCTCAGTGGGTTGATCGTTGGCGAGATAAAGTTCTCCGAGCGCGCTCAAAATGGCGGGGTCATCCGGCAAGGCTGCTTTGGCTTTGCGCAGGGCTTGCAAGGCTTTATCTTCCTGCGCGAGGCTGGTCCAGATGCGAGCAAGGGAGAGCCAGCTTGAGGGCTTTTCGGGAGCGATGGCTGAAGTTTTTTCCAGGAGTTCAACCGCTTCGCTGCTTTTGCCAGAGGCAATCAGCGCTTTGCAAAGCAGCACCAAAGCTTCGCCATCAAAACCGTCTATCTTGAGAAAGGCTTCAGCAATGGGGATTGCCTGTTCGGGCTGAGCCGCTTTAATGGAGACCTCCGCGAAATTGAGCAGATCAGCCCGGGAGGGATCGTCTGAGGAATGGATCAGATCCTGGAGGATTTGTAGGGCGTTCCCGGGCTGTTGGGACTGCAGGTAAAGCGAGGCTAAATTTTGCTTGTTTTCCGCGTTTTGAGGATCATAAACAGCGAGAAGCTCGCTGGCTTTGATCGCGTCGTCAATATTCGCCAAATGCCGGTCGATCTGGCTGGAAAGTTTTAACGCTTCGAGGTTGTTGGGGCTCTCAGACAGAGCTTTGCGGATGAAAGCCCCGGCGGTCTGGTATTTTTTGTTGTCAAACGCGTAGCGAGCGGCTATGAGGTTGTCTGAATCAGCCGAAAAACGCGAGGCGCTGGTCTGGAGGGTTTTCTTTTCGAGGGCTTTATCCAGTGAGATTGCCCAACCCGAATCAGGCGCGCCGCCAACCGGATAGCGCAGGGCAAACAGCGCTTTGGTTGCGTCATCAGGGATTTCGGAAAGAAGTTCCGAACCATATTCCGCGTCATCGTGCGCGATCAGAAATTCAGCATACTCCTTTTTATAGGAGGCATTCTCAGGTTGAAGGCGCATGATTTCTTCCCAGGTTTTACGCGCCTCTTCGGGATTGGGGATTTCCAACTCAAGCGCGAGCGAGCGCAAGATCTCCGCCTGTTGGCGGTTGAGAGCGTTAAAGGCTTGGTCAATCGCTCGGGAAGCCTGGGTTGGTTGACCTGCCATCTGGCTGAGGACAGCCTGCTGGCGAAAGGTCTCAACCTCCGATTCAGCTGATTTTTGGTTGGTTTCTTTGGCTGAGGTCTGCTCCTGAGCCAGAAAGCTGTTGGCGAGCAGTTTGATGAGCGCGCCGTCTTCAAACGCGCGCATCGCGCGCAGCGCAGAAATCTTGAGGTCAACAGGCGCTTTTTGCAGCATGCGATGATAGGTCTGATAGCGCGCGCTTTCATCCGCGGGGTTGACGACCACCTGATGGATGATCAACGCGGCAAGAGGCTCTGTATTTTCAGGCGAACGAAGAGAGAAAAGACAGTCGATGGCTGATTCATAGTCTGGAACCAACTGCGTAAGGATTGCCAGAGCAGTTTTCCAATCCGCTAAACGGCATTTGCCGGCAAGGAGTGTTTCGGGCAAGCCTTTCCAGGAACCGGCTTTTTGGCGAAACTCGCGCAGATAGAGCGCCAACAGCGCCGCGTCTGGCAAGGTGGCTGGTTCGAGACCGGTCAGGCGGGTCATCTCAAACGCTTTTTCAGCGCGTTCGTTCAAATCGGAGGGGAGGTCTACCTGGAGGTTGGTTAAGTCCTGCTCTGGTAATGAAGGATCAAGCGAGAATAACCCCAGGACGCCAAGCTGCCAGCGGGAAAGGTCGTCAGCGGCATAAGCCAACCACCTGGCGAGATCAAGCGTGCTTTCCAGATACTGCCAGGCAAGCTGGTCAGCCCGAAACGCGCTGACGATCTCTCGAGCGGTTTGCGGCTCGAAACGCGCGCGGATGTGTCCGAGGAATTGTTCGATCGCCATGATCACTCCTTTTGAAAAATTAAGGCAGAGCTCCAATATAGGGCTTAAGCATGTAATACGCGCCGGCGAATAATACCAGGCTGAGGAACACAAAAAATACGCCAATGCCGGTATTGGATTTGGCAAGGTCGTTCAGGGAGCTGATAAGGAGGGAGGCGTTTCCTACCAAGCCTGATACCCCCTCAGTGATCCCTTTCTGCGCCAATTTGGTTGCCGAGTCCGCGATGCTTTGGATGCCGCGCCCCAAGGACTGCCTGACCAGTATGACAATGCTCAACACCAGGCAGATAATGCCGAGGGTGAAAAGGATGACCGATACGATTAAAACAACCTGATCTCCGCTTGTTTGCATAAAAAACCTCCGATGAAAATACTTATCGGAGGTAATGTTGCAACTACTATGCCAAAGGCGGTTTTCAGTTGCTCAAACCCACATAATTCGTGATGTCCATAGGCAAATGATTCAGGTCAATGGTGGACTCGTCGCAGAATAAAACCGCGCGTTCGATCGCGTTGCTCAGTTCGCGAATATTGCCGGGCCAGTTGTAATTGATCAGGGCTTGCATGGCTGCAGGGGAGACGTCGAGAATGTTGGAGCCAAGGCGTTTATTGAACTTACGCACCATATAGCCAACCAGATCAGGGATGTCCTGCCGGCGCTCGGCAAGCGATGGCAAGTCGAGGTCGACCACTTTCAGGCGGTAATAAAGATCCTCGCGGAATTCGTGGCGCGCGATCATCTCCTTGAGGTCGCGGTTTGAAGCGGCGATCACCTGCACATCCACGCGGATCAAGTTCGACCCGCCGACGCGTCTGAAAGCGCGTTCTTCAAGGGCGCGCAGGAACTTTGCTTGCAAATCGACTGGCATGGAAGAAATTTCGTCGAGGAACAGAATACCGCCATCGGCGATTTCCATCAGACCGTTGCGGCGGCTGGTCGCGCCTGTAAACGAACCTGCCTCATGCCCGAAAAGCTCTGATTCGAACATTGTCGGCTGGATTGCCGGGCAGTTGATGTCGATAAAGGGTTTGCCAGCGCGGGGTCCCTTGCGGTGGATGTAGTTAGCTAAAACTTCTTTGCCTGTGCCAGTTGGTCCGGTGATCAGCACTGATACGGACGATTCCGACGCACGACCTGCCAGCTCGATGATGTGTTTCATTTGAGGCGTACTGCCGATAATAAACTCGTCCAGATTGCCCTGGCTGCTGCGCAAATGCGCCAGCTCGCGGCGCATGGTAACCACTTCTGCCGCGCGGTTCACCGACTTCTCGAGCTCAAGCAAATCGAGAGGCTTTTCCATAAAATCCTGAGCGCCATTTTTCATCGCGTCCACCGCCATTGAGACCTCGCCGTGGGCGGTTATGATGATCACCTGCGGGCGCAGCGGCAAACGCGACGTTTCCGTGAGCAGGTGTGGACCGTACCCGTCTGGCAGGCGCACATCTAAAATGATGATATCAGCGGCGCCTTTCGCGATATGAGCCCGGGCATCGGCAAGCGTGCCGGCTTCGTGGACTTCATAACCCTTTGAACGCAAAAACTCAGAAACGACCATTCGGGCGGTTTCTTCATCATCGACGACCAGGACAGTTGCTGCCATTTTGCTCCTTAAGCGGCTTTCAGGAGGAGAACATGGAACATTGTCCCGCCTGGAAAGCTCTCTACATAGATATTTCCCTTATGCGCCGTAACAATCCTGCGCGAGATAGCCAACCCCAGACCGGTCCCCTTGGATTTGGTGGTCAGGAAAGGCTCAAAAATATGGTTCACCAAATCATCCGGAATGCCGGGCCCAGAATCTGCCACTATAACCTCATATTGAGGCGGCATGATGTCGGGGTCAGCCGGATGGATCTTAACATTCAAACTACCGCCATCTGTTTCCATCGCCTGTATGGCGTTGCTAATCAGGTTCACAAAAACCTGCTCGATCGCCCGCGCGTCCGCCATCACCAGCGGGTTGTCGGGTTGGTGCTCAAGATTGTAACTGATATTGAGCTTAATCATCCTCGGCGCCCAGCGTTCCAGAATGGAATTGATCAGAATGGCGAGGTCAACCGGTGCAGGATTGTATTCTACTGGCTTGGAAAAAGTAAGGGTGGATTCCATCAAATGCGTCAGGCGCAGGCAGTCATTTTGCAGCCGTGAAACTAAGTTCGCCTGAGGGTCGTCAGGTTTCATCGAAAGACCCAAAAATTGCAAACCAGTTGAGATGCTATTGATGGGGTTTTTTACCTCGTGCGCAAAGATTGCGGATACTTCACCCAAAAACGCCCGCTGTTCAAGCTGCTGCGAGTGGGCGCGGATTTGTTCGGTCTGGCTGATGTCGCGCAGGATCAGAACGATACTGCGCACCGTGTCCTTCTCCATTACTGGAATGCAAAGCACCTGCGCCATAAAAGAGCTCCCCGAGCGATTGTTGAGGCTGAAATTGGTGCCCACCAGCGTGCTGATACCCTGCTGGGCGGATTTATAAAGCGCGGAAAGTGTCTCATTGCCAATCAACACCATGTCCGCCTTTTGCCTGAAAACCTCTTTACTGGCGTAGCCGAGCAAAAACTCGGCGGCAGGGTTCATTTCCGCGATCCGCAGGTCCGGAGTGAGAATAATGACGCCTTCTTCGAGATTGTCGGTGATCGCGTGCTGGATTTGGACTACGTGACGTATGTTATTAAGCGTGCGCTGGGCGCTTTCAAGGCTGTTGAGCCCCTGGATGGCAGAGGCGGCATGAGCGGACATCAGTGCCAGGTAGCGCAAGGTTTCGTCGTCTGGGTAGGGCGCTTCACCGGTGGCTAATAGTAAGCCCTGAAGCGCCTGATTGTAATATAACGGCAGCGTGAGGAGATAGTGATACCCAGCCATTAACGCGCTTTGTTGTAATTCGTTTTGCGTTTCTTTCGGCAGCTTCCAAAGCTGCCAGGAGGGCAAGTTTTGCAACAAGTCGCGGTCGATCACAGACGGAAAGACATCGGTTTGCGGTGATGTAGGGTTCAGCTGCAGCTGTTTTTCATTCCGCGGGTTAATGCGGTAAGAAAGAATCAAATTCGGGTTGAGCATTCGCTGCACGATCTGAACCGCAGTCTGAAAAACGGCTTGAGAAGAGGTTTGATTGCCAAGTGTCGTCAGGAGGGAGAAGTTGTCGAAGCGATACTCCTGTTCAAGCAGGTCGCGCCTGATTTCGAATTCAGAATCGGGCGGCGAAAAGGTGAGCACGACGATCTGATTTGTCAGACTGATCGAAAGAACGCGCATGGTCGCGAGGATCAAATCGCCGCTGCTGATTTGCAGACGCACCGGACGTGATTGATCGCCCGTCGGGTTGGTGTCTAACTCGCCCGGGATCAACGCGCGCAGTGATAATTCGCAAAGCATCTCTTGGGTGAAGCCAGTCAGATCGTAAAAGTTGCGGTTTGCACTGATAATTTTGTCATCCGTGCGGCGATACACAATCGCAGCTGCTGAAATCAGTTCCAGGATGAGAGAACGGTCCAGAATGGCAAAATCCTGGTTGGCACTGCCAGAAGGCTTGGAGCCATATTGATCGGTGGTCACTGGAGTCATGCTACCTGGTGCGATTCTGGCGCAGATTTCCGGGCAGGATGCCTTCCATCGATCGGTACTTGGCAACTGTCCGGCGCGCGATTTCGATGCCCTGCTCTTTAAGCGCGGATCGGATTTCAGAGTCACTCAAAGGATGGTCTTCGTTTTCGATCATTTGCTTGATAAGGGTTCGATGAGCCAGGCTGCGATCGAAGAAAATTGCCAGAGGAACGATTCTTTTGTTTGGCAGCTGCACAGTCTTGCCAGAAACAGCCCGTGAGATGGTTGATTCGTGCATATCAAGCTGCCCGGCGATCTCCGCGCGGGTTAGCGGCTTCATTTCAAGATCACCCTGCAGGATGTAGTCCTTCTGAAAGCTAACCAATTTTTCGAGCAGGAGCTTCAGGGCGTTTGAGCGCTGCTGAATGCATTTAATCAACAAATTTGCTTTTTCAATATCGCCGCGCCACTCCTCGGCTTTATCTTCTTCAACTTGCTTGAGGGTGGCTTTGAACAGGGGATTAACGCGCAGCGTGCCGCGAATTGGGAGGATGATCTCGACAACCAGAGGGTTTGCCGGGTTTTCATTGAGGTGGTAGATCAAAATATCGGGCTGATGAAAGACCTGCGAATCACTGCTGTTGGGGTTGCGCACATCACCCCAGTGGGCGCGCGCCGGGAAGGGGTTGAGATTCTCGCTGATAAAGGCGGCGACCTTTTGGATTTGCTGCGTTGTCGTGCCCAAAGCCCGCGCGATTTCCTGGTAGTGATGCTGGCTCATCTGGTGAAGATAGGCAGCCACGACCTCGCGCGTGTAGGCTGGCACGTTCATTGTCTCTGATAAGATGTCCACCTGCGCCAGCATGGCTTCGACCGGATTAGCAGAACATACACCGTACGGGTCGTACCGTTTGAGCTTTTCGATCAGGGCTGTGATTTCAGAAGGCAGGCGATGATGATAACGGGCAACTTCGAGCGCGGTGGTAGTGAGGAAGCCGTCTTCGTCCAGATGGGTGAGGATATAAGCAGCGATAAGCCGGTCTTCTACAGGCAAGTCAGCTGCCGCCTGGCGCAGGACATAGCTCGGGAGGTCAACCATTTCGGAGACAAACGGCTCCTCAGGGGCTTCGCCTGTACTGGTCGCAGAACCGGTGTAAAAATCCTCGCGAGGGGAGATGAAAACGATTGGGTCTTCTGATTGAACGGAGCTCGGCTGGCTGCAAATAGGGCAAGAGCCGCGCGGCGGCAGTGGACGCTTGCACATGGGGCAGGTGCGCTCTTCGATAAGCTCAAGAGCAGGATTGGACGCAAGTTCTGACTCGATTTTTTGCTGCAGTTCATCCAAGGTCAAACCGAGCAAAGTCATTGTCTGAGCCAGATGCGCCGACATTGTGGTGGAGGTTTGTTGACTTGGAAGTATCAGCATAATGAGCCTTCTATTAAAAATGAGAAATGACAGTAACTATTGTGCAAGAATTATACCAAACCTTTTTGAACTCTGTTTGGCGATAACAGAGTCGAATTTGCCCTCGTTAGAGGATTTCATTTTCCCATTTATGGGTGGGTGGCTTATAATCAAGAAAAAAGGAGAAGGATCTCAACACAATATGATTACGCCCTCAAAAAATGTAGCAAATCTGAAACCGTATTTTTTTGCCGGCCTACAGGCTGTGCTGGCTAATCTGGCTGCGCGTGGTGTGGATGTGATCCGGCTGGATATGGGCTCACCCGACCTGCCGCCGGCTGATTTCATCATCGATAAGTTAGTTGAATCAGCTCGTAACCCCAAGAAGCACGGCTACTCACCGGCCGGCGGAACTCCGGCATTCCTAAAAGCGGTCAGCACGTATTACAAACGGCGTTTCAATGTGGATATTGACCCTGCGACAGAAGCGCTGGCGTTGATTGGCTCCAAAGAAGGGCTATTTAATCTGCATCACACCATGCTTGACCCAGGCGACATGGTGCTTATACCTGATCCCTACTATCCGGTCTACCTGGCAGGCGCTGAGCTGGCAGGCGCACGATATCACTTTATGCCCCTGCTGCGCGAAAACAACTTCTTGCCCGATTTTGACGCCATTCCGGAAGAAGTTGCCAAAGCCGCAAAAATCATGTGGCTGAACTATCCGAATAACCC
>LUZV01000259.1 GCA_001603765.1 Anaerolineales bacterium Chloro_02
GCAATGAGATTTTCATTGTGTTTTGGGGAGTCGTTATGCTCTGGCTCTTCCTTCGGTATCTGGAGGATGGTCAGGCTAAATGGCTTTATTGGCTGACCTTCATCGTTGCCATGCACTACGCCGACAAGGCTACTTCCTACATCTTTACCGCGGAGGCTTCGATCTTTTTAGCGCTGCTTTTCATCGCGGAATCGCTTCGGCTCAGCTGGAAGTCTGAACTTATGAAAATGCGTTTTCAGATCGCGGTTGCGGTAACGCTGGCGATGATCGTTATTACAATGGGGGTTTTCATACTCGGAAAAACACCCGCCCCAGTTCAATCTGGTGTGGTCTCGCCCGAAGCTGGCGCCTCAGGGGTCAGCCATTTGATCAACTCAAAGCTTCCTCTCTTTGCCGCCGCTGGCGTTACAGCGATCGCCGCTATTTCCGCGATCATTTTCCTGATTAAAGGTTTGGGGATGGAACAGATCCGATCCTCCCGAACCTTCGACCTGATCGTCCTGCCTCTGCTTCTCATCTTGCCGCTGCTGGTCGCCCTGCCGCTCACCCTTCTCGGATTTGATGCCACCGATTATTCGCAGATGGGTATCATCCGCTCGGGGGTCGTATTTGTGCTGCTCGGGTCTGTCTCGATCGTGCTTGGGCTGCTCTGGAATCGTAAGGTCTTCCTGCGCAGCGCGGCAATTTTCTGGGGGATCTTTATCGTCTTTTATACGACTTTCTTCAGCCACGGTGATGGATTCTTTAAAGGAATTGTCGGCGCGCTGGGCTACTGGATGCAGCAGCAAGCAGTTGAGCGAGGCACGCAGCCTCAATATTACTACGCGCTGGTTCAAATCCCGATGTACGAATACCTGCCCGCGCTGGGCGTCTTTTTAGCGTTCGCGATCGGCTTCGCGCGCAAACTGTTCAGCGCCAAGGTGGATGAGCCCTTCACCCCTGTTGTTACCGTTCAGGCAGACCCGGAATTAGAGTCAGCTTCAATCGCTGCTGAAACTATCGGGCACAATGAACCCCTCAGCGCTTTGCCCGCGCAAGAGAGCTCACTCCCGGAGGAGGTTCAACCCCTTAAGGATGCGGAAGCGGACGAAACAGTGCGTTCTGGCGGCATCAGACGGTTATTTACGGACCCGCCTATCAACACCAGCAGAGCCGAATCAGTCCCTACCCTTGCTTTGCTGCTATTCTGGTCAGTGATGAGTTTGCTGGCGTTCTCTTTCGCCGGCGAGCGCATGCCCTGGCTGACAACCCACATTACCATGCCCATGATCCTCTGCACAGGCTGGGCGCTTGGCTACCTCATTGAGAAGATCAACTGGCAGGAAGTGCGCGAAAAGCGCGGCTGGCTGGTGTTGCTGTTGAGCGCCGTGTTCCTGATCGCGTTCGGCAGCTTGCTAAAAAGCCTTCTCGGCACTCAGCAGCCTTTCAAAGGGAAAGACCTGCTGCAGCTTCAGGCAACCAGCAGCTTTTTATTAGCGCTGGTGGGCACTCTCGGCGCTGGAGCGGGCTTGATTGGGCTGCTTAGAAAATGGGGCGGGGCTAACTTCTGGAAGTCGGTCTTGCTGGCGTTTTTTGGGCTGCTCAGCATCCAAACTGCGCGCACTGCCTACCGAGCTGCTTACATCAACTACGACAACGCCATGGAGCTCCTTGTCTACGCGCATTCAACCCGCGACATGAAAGACACGGTTGAGCAGATCGAAACCATCTCTAAGCGTCTTTATGGTGATAAAACCATTAAGATCGCTTACGACAACGACGTGCGCTACCCCTACTGGTGGTACATGCGCGATTACCCCAACAAAATCGACTTTGACCAAAACGTGACGAAGTCGCTCCAGGAT
>LUZV01000260.1 GCA_001603765.1 Anaerolineales bacterium Chloro_02
CACTAAACTCATGGATAAAAGTACTAATTGAACGAAAAACTTCCTTCTTTTCATTTATTACTCCTCATTCTAATTTTTTAAGGACTTGGTGAAACAGTACAAATTATTGGGAATTCCCCGACCTATTCTCCACATAACAGGGTAGGAAAATTCCTAGCGACAACTTATGGCAGGATTAATGTTCATCCCCACCATTAAGGATAATATCATTCAGATTAAGTGCTGTCAAGTGAAATTCTTCACGATTCTTACGTTGGTTTTTCAAATAATAATCACTGGTCAAAAACGAAAACGCCGCTAGTCAATGAATTTCGGTCAGATTGCCCCCAAATTAAACCGCTCACCTGCGGTTTTAACGCTGCGCCAACATGCCCGACCCGACCAGCAACTCCTGTAGTTGTTGGGTGATTTCCTTGCGGCGTTCGGTCTGGATTGCCAGCGTCAGTTCTTCGAGCAGGCTTGCTGTGTTTTCCTTTGCTTCTTCAAGCAACCGGTAGCGGTAGAGATTTTCCGCGGCGATCGCTTCCAGTATGATTTGATAGAAGCGAATTGCCAGCAGATGGCTCTCGATTTGCTCCAACATCGCCGCCGGGTCGCCCTCGATGATTGGCGGAGGCCAAGGGAGCTCCCTCAGCCCGCCTTCGCTGCCGGTTACGCTGCCCGCCGGCAGAAAAGCGGTCAGTTGAGCGCTATACTGTGCTCCGACCTGGTTTTTTCGAAAAGAGATAATCGCGACTTCAGCAAGGGTTCCCGCTTGCCAGTCGGACGTCCATTCGCGCAATAGCTGACCTGCCAGGTCGTAAGCCGGCTGCGAACCGCGCCCAAGCGTTTCGCGCGCCTCAAAGCTAACGCCTTCCTGGCTTAACGACCGGTGCGCTCTTACCCCGAACGCCAGCACCTGCGTAGCGGATGCACGGCTCTCTTCCAGATGCTCAGCCGCGAGCTTTGCCAATTGTTTGTTGTACTGACCACAAATGCCCCTTGAGCTGCCGATGATCGCCAAAACCCGTTTTTGATGAACGGGTCTGAAATCAAAACGCTCCTCCGCCTGGGGTTTTAAGGACTTTGCTCCCACAGCCTCACGCACCTGCACCGCCAGCAACGCAAACTGATCCGCATATTCCGAGAGCGTCGTCTGCCTGTTTATCGCCATTTGCATAGTGCTGAGCGAGAGCACGCGCAGCGACCCAAGCAGCGGCTCAATAGCGCTCAGGTTTGCCAGTCTGGCTTCAGCGCGTTCTTTTCCTTCGGACATTCGCGGGCTATCCTACCTGGAACTTGTCGAGCGTCCAAATAAAGACAATCGCGTCACTCTTACCGAGAGGCGCGCCTTCATTCGCCATATGCGGCTCCGTATCTGCCTCCAGCCCATAACCATGGCGGATGGATTCAATCTCGCTGCATGAATCGGTGATGACCTTCAGAACAGTCTGAACATCACCGCTGCGAACGGCGATAAAGAGCGAATATTGGCTCTGCCTCAGCATTCCCCCGCGCGTTTCAGAGTAGGTAGCCGTGAACCCGGCATTGATTAGCGCCGAAAGCACCTCTTCGCCGTACTTCTTAGGCACGATTGCCATGATCATTTTCATGATGTTGCTTCACTTTCTTATTCCAATGATCCAAAAAATCATCCAATGCCCGGTAAAGGGCTGTTTTGGTATCCTCACTTAAAGCGCGCTCATGCCTGATGCAGTCTATAGCCTGAGCCGCGTGGTTGTGAAGATAGCTGACCATCTCACGCGCGAAAAGGTTCACCTGATCAGGCTTGATTTCATCCATAAACCCTTCAGTCAGAGCGAAAAATTGCACCACCTGGTCCTCAAAGGGCACAGGTTGATTAGGACCCTGCCTAAGCAGGGCGTTTAGCCTCTGACCTCGTTCAATTTGCTTGCGTGTGGCTTCGTTTACCTCTGTTCCAAACCGAGTAAATCGCTCCACTTCCTCATACTGCGAAAGCTCAAGCTTGAGCGCCTTCACAACCGATTTCATTGCCGGCACCTGCGCCGCAGAGCCCACGCGCGAGACAGACCTGCCAATATCGATCGCGGGTTTGTTGCCTTTGTTAAACTCATCGGCATCTAAAACGATCTGCCCATCGGTGATCGAAATCAGGTTGGTCACGATATAGCTCGAAATGTTGCCGCGTTGGGTGGTCGCGATCGGCAGCGCGGTGATACTTCCACCGCCGTGCCCATCGTTCAGCCGGCAGGCGCGCTCCAAAAGGCGCGAATGCAAGTAAAAAACGTCTCCCGGATAAGCTTCCCGCCCCGGCGGACGGCGCAGCAATAGACTCATTTCGCGATATGTATCGGCGTGTTTTGTAAGATCGTCATACACAATCAAAACGTCCATGCCCTGATCCAACAAAAACTCAGCCATGGTTACGCCGGCATAGGGCGCGAGGTAGCGCAGCGCGGGCGGGTCGTCTGGGCTGGAGACCAATATGGTGGTCTGACCCATCACCCCGCCAGATCTGAGCGTCTCAATCGCGCGCAGAACGGAGGTTTTTTTCTGACCGATTGAAACATACACACAGCGCACGTCCGTGCCTTTTTGGCTGAGGATCGCGTCCAGCGCCAGGGTTGTTTTGCCTACCTGACGGTCGCCGATAATGAGTTCGCGCTGTCCGCGCCCAAGCGGCAAGAGGGTGTCGATAATCTTTGTGCCAGTAAAAAGAGGGGTATCCACGGGCACGCGATCAATCACACCGGGAGCGATGCGTTCCACAAAGCGATATTCAGAAGGGACGATCACGCGGTCATTATCAAGGGGTCTTCCAAGTGTGTCCACCACGCGACCCAAGTAGGACATTCCAACCGGGATGCTGAGTCTTTTTCCGGTTGCCAAAGCCAGATCGCCGCCGCGAATGCCAGTGTCGTCGCCCAGTAAGATCACGTCAACATGCTTTCGGTCAAGGTTGAGCACCATGCCCTCCACACCATTCGGGAAGGTTACCAGCTCCTCGAGGTGAACCATTGGCAAGCCGCTTAAGGTCGCGATACCGTTGCCAACGTGCTGGACGGTTCCAACGCTTTGAACGAACAAACGGTGTTTTTGCTTCTGACTGGCAGATTGCAGCTCGCTGATAACAAACTCCGAACGCAATTGCTCCTTGCGATCCGGCAATCTTTCGATGACCTTCGCCTTCACCTCTTTAAGAAAAAGGTTGCGATTAACCGAAAGAGGATCATTCCTCCGCAAACGGTCGCTTAAGTCTGACAATCTTTTTTGGGTCGCGATATCTAAATCACTCATTTTCAGGTTGAGATAAGTTTTCTAACGCTTCGCGGATCTCGTCACGCAGAGAGTTAAGGTGAGCGCCAATGGAATTATCCAAAATAAAGTCGCCAATCCTCGCGCGGATGCCGCTTACCATCTCAGGTTCAACCGCCACTTCCAGCTCCACTTCCTTGTCCGCCAACGCGTTAAAAGTGCTCAGAAGCTTCTTAGTCTGCTCATTAGTCAGCTCACGCGGAACGGCAACTTCCACCGTTGGGATTCTCTCCGCCAGCGAGTCCCGAATTTCTTGCACTCTGCGGATGTCGGTTCGCCCCAAATTCCAAATATTTTGGGTCATTTCTTCAATCAGTTTGTCGTGAACCTGCGCCGGTGTGACCTGGCGCAGGGCGTCGCTGCTGATGCGGATGACAGTTTCCACCAGGTCATTTTGTAGACGCTTGATATCAACTTCCTGCTCCTTGCGAGCTTCGGCGACCGCCTCCATCATGATGGATTCAGCCTCAACGCGGGTAGCCTCCAGCAGGTCCGACTGCTGGATCTGGCTGTTGATGTACGCCTGCTCAGTGATCTTCTCGATCTCTTCGTCAAGGTTGAGCAGCCGCGTATCAATCTCGTGCAGCTTTTCCTGCGCGTCCAGTTGATCGCGCAGCATCGTCGCCCTTAATGCCGCCTTTTCGATTGCCCGCTCTTCCGATCTTTTGGTCATCGGTTTGAGAACCAGGTAATAAAGGATCACCGTCAGGACAAGGAAGTTGATAATCTCCCAGATGATGGTGGTAAAGTCAATATCGAGCATGATTTAGCCCCCAAAGAAACGGGCTATCAACGGGTTCGCAAACAGCAGCACCAGCACAATTAGCAGAACATAAATTGAAGCTGTTTCAAGCAGCGCCAATGAAATGAGCATCGCTGTGCGCAGCTCCGGCGCGGCGTCTGGCTGCCTTGCCATTCCTTCGATTGCCTTCTCTGCCGCTTTTCCTTCCACCCAGGTCGGAACCATCGTTCCAACAACAATTGCCACACCGCAGACGATGGTAGTAACAATAATGACCAAAACCTCCGGGGTCATATTCTCCATTAGCTTGTTCCTTTCTCACTCTTTTTACTTAGTTTTAGCAATCTTTTCTTCTCAGCGTTTTCCGCCTTGATTTTTTGGTCTTCTTCATTAATTTCAACAGCAGACGAGATAAACAGCGCCGCCAATGTCGTCAGCACATATGCTTGCAAGAGACCCGAAACCATCGAAATGGCGATCAGGGCAATTGGCAAGAAATAAGGGATGATAGAAAAAACAATCGCGACGATCAGATCACCGCTAAGAACATTCCCAAACAGACGCATGGAAAGCGAAAGCGTGCGGCTGAGCTGCCCGATGAGTTCCACCGGGAACATATAAATTGGGCTGGCAAACTCCTTCAGATACGTCCAGGCTCCTTTTTTCTTCATGCCGTAGACGTGCACCGAAAACACCACAATTAATGCCAACCCGATCGTGGTATTCAGGTCCGCCGTAGGCGATTTTATTCCCGGAATGATCGAAATCAGGTTAGCAAAAATCGAAAAAATCAGCAGACTGCCCAGAAGTGGAATGTAAGGGTGTAGGTCGTCCACGTCCATGGCGTCATCTAACAAGGAAATCACCATTTCAACAAGGTATTCCAGCAGGTTGGGCTTGATGACTTTTAGGATCAGCACCGCGGCAACGATAATACCCATGGTGATCCAGGTGTAAAGCACCGTATCGCGCACCGGCAGGATGCCAAAAAGGGTGAAAACGATGGGGTGTTCGATTACATCCAAATTACTTCTCCTTGTGTCCGCGTGTTTTATTCACACGGCTGTTATAAAGGATCACCTGAATCCAAATGGCGACCGTGATTACAAAAACCATCGCGACTGCTGCCAATGGCTCGGTGCGCAGCGCCAGATAGAGAAGACCGCCAACCATGGCGAATACCGCGAACCGCCGCAGGATGATCCCCGTATGAGTCGGTTTCTGACCTTCGGGCACGTGGTGTATCTCTTCCACACTCTTACGCAGCCACTGAAAAGAGACTACCGACCATCCGATAGCGATCAGGCTCCAAAAAATGATCCACACAATCCTAATGATGTTATCGTCCATAGCGTTTTTTTCGCCTGCGTTCCTGTTCTTTAATCAACTCTCTCATCTTTTCAAGTTCAGCCGCTTTTTGCTGTTCAATTTCCTTGTTCATCAAATAAAATTCGTATCTCATATATCGGCTGACCGCCGCCACTGCCGACAATACTCCTACGCCCAGAAGAATGAGCGTCCAGCGCGGATTTGTGCCGAAGCGCTGGTCAATTAAAAATCCAATCAGCGGTCCAGCAACGATCGGGATCGCTATCTCCCAGCCGATAGTTGTGGCTCGCAAATCCCGCGCCGAAAACAAGCGTCTGCGCCGGGTCACTTTCTCATCATCCGCGGGTTTTTGCTGGGATGACCAGGTGTGGTGAGCGCCCTGTTTTCTTGCCATCGCGCCTTTAGTGAGTTGTTAAGATGCTGACTAAATCATCAATCAGGGTCAAAATGCCATTTTTAACCAAAATCACCTGATCCCGCTCATCTTGTCTGAATTTAAGCTCGCCATCTCCGGTGGCGGCGATGATCGGCGCGTGCCCTGGGCGAACACCCAGCCATGAACCGTCCTGGAGCCTGACCTGCAGAGCTTCAACGCGCTCCAGCTCCATCCCGCCTGATCCGAGGCTCAAGACGCGCACCCGCAGCAGTTTTGGAGGGTCAAGCTTTCTGCTCATCAGTTCCCTCCTGGCTTAACCGCACTTCGGCTGTCTCGATCTCTTCCGCCTGGCGCAGCACATCGGCAATTGTGCCGGTCATATAAAACGCCTGTTCGGGCAGGTCATCGTATTCCCCTTCCAAAATTTCTCTAAAGCCCTTCACAGTTTCTTCAATTGGCACAAACACGCCCGGCTTGCCCGAAAACGCTTCTGCCACGATAAACGGTTGTGTCAGAAAGCGCTGAATCCTGCGGGCGCGTACTACAACCTGCTGGTCTTCCAAAGAAAGCTCTTCCATCCCGAGGATGGCAATCAGGTCCTGAAGTTCTTCATAGCGCGCCAGCGTTGCTTTAACTTGCATGGCAACATTGTAATGTTCCTGCCCAACGTTTTCGGGCGTCAGCAAATTGGAACTGGACTGCAGTGGATCGATGGCAGGGTAAAGCCCGAGTGAAACCAGCCGGCGCGAGAGGACTGTGGTGGCATCTAAATGTGAGAAGGTCGCCGCCACAGCCGGATCGGTAACATCATCAGCCGGGATGTAGACCGCCTGCACGGAGGTAATGCTGCCGCTGCTGGTGGAAGTGATGCGCTCCTGGAGCAGCCCCATCTCCGAATCGAGGGTGGACTGATACCCCATTTCACTGGGCAAGCGCCCAAGCAGCGCCGAAACCTCGGAACCGGCTTGGATAAAACGATAGATGTTGTCGATAAAGATCAACACCGGTCGGCTCTCTTCATCGCGAAAATACTCCGCCATGGTGAGGGCGGTAAAGGGAATGCGCATACGCGCGCCAGGAGGCTCGTTCATCTGACCGAATGCCAGGATTGTGGAGTCGATCAGACCCGAGGCGTTCATATCCAGCCACATGTCGTTCCCCTCGCGGCTGCGCTCGCCCACACCGGCAAAAAGGACAATCCCTGAGCTTTTTGTGATGGTGTTGTTCATCAGTTCAAGCATTAATACCGTTTTGCCAACGCCAGCCCCGCCAAACAAACCTACCTTGCCGCCTTTGGGATAGGGCGTCAGCAAATCGATAGCTTTGATGCCAGTGACGATCTTTTCATGCGATACCACCTGGTCGCGGATGATCGGGGGCTTCCGGTGAATTGACGACGTTGCCTCAGGTTCAATGGGTCCCTTACCGTCAATCGGTTCACCTAACACATTAAAAAGGCGCCCCAGGGTTGCCCTGCCAATTGGCACCATGATCGGCTCACCTAGATCAATCACGGGCATGCCTCTCCTCAAGCCATCAGTACTGCCCATTGCAATCGCGCGCACCACATTCGTGCCCACATGCTCCTGAATTTCGAGAACCAGGTCGCCGCCGTGCTTGCGTTTAACTAACAAGGCATTATAGATAGAAGGGAGATCGCCAGATTCAAACTCAACATCAACCACCACGCCGACTAGCCGTATGATGATTCCTGGGTTTTTGTGTTCAGTGATGTTAGCTTGCACGAGCTTTCCTAGTTTTTTTACATGAACGGTCAGAGCCCTGATCGGGTTACAGTATTTACCAATTATGCAGGATTAAAAAGTAAAAGTCAACAAAAATTCCGGAGCCGCCTTTCCGTCTGGAAAAGAGTAGAGCTGTTCCTGTCATTTAATGCCACGGCTTCTGATGTTTTTTCCTGCTCGCGCTCCCCTCAACTGGCAAAGCAACGCCTATGACAGAAGACGCTGTTTTCTTTGATGAACTCATGTAGAATGGAGGTTATCACATCGCAACAAGGAGCACCTGATGATTGAAAAAGTCTACAACATGACAACCCGCACGGAACATGTCATCGAACCGGTTATTAAGGACGAATTCGTCCATTATATGCACATGATCTTGCTTCAGGACGAAGCGCTGCCGACTCACTACACCAACGCCAACATCTATATGACGGTCGTGAGCGGCACGATGCATCTTTCCCTCTCCGATGGGGAGTTTAGGGTCTACCCCAGCGGCAGCGTGGTCAATGTGCCGTATAAGATCAAAATGATTGCCCAAAACCGCGGGGCAGAAACCTTGGAACTCATTGTGGTCAAAACACCCGCCCCCGGAAGCGAGATCTACCAATAACACCCCCGCGAATATCGACGCGCACGTCAGAATCGTTTGTCAGACTGCGGAAAAAGTCTGACTTCAACTACAACGAAGGCTTAATTTGTAGATAAAGCAATGCCAAATCACTCATCATCGAAATACTGATGAGTGATTTGGCTTTTTATTAAATATGTAAAACTGATTAATGTTCTCTTCCGCCGACGGCGTCAATATCCACGGGGTTGTCAATAATCGCCTGGATACTAACCTCAATTCCTCTGGCAATTTGTTCAGTTGACAGTGCCGG
>LUZV01000261.1 GCA_001603765.1 Anaerolineales bacterium Chloro_02
ATTATCATGTTCTTGTGATCATCAAATGCGGTCTGCCAACCCGATTTCATATAGCATTTGATCGCAGGAAGGTTAGACGATTGCACGCCGAGTTTGACTGCATCCACTTTTCCCCTGACTAACTCGAAGAACTCATTCACCAATCGATTGCCTATCCCCTGCTTTCTAAAACGTTCACCTACGGCAAGCCACATGAGACTGGCCGCTGGGATATCAGTCAGAATCCATCCACCTCTTTTTTTCTCGGGGATACAGGGCACCTTGGCGAGTCTTCCAAGGCCGAGCCTTGCAAGCTTGGGGTTGAAGACCAGGCCCCTAAGCGAGTAAAAAAGGATTTTTACGATTTTTTCGGAAAAGAAATTCCTCCAGAACCGATCCCTGTGCAGGCTGCCGGCAACGTAGCCCGCCAACTCTCCATCACACTCGGCAACGGCGCATACCCCCAGAGGTGATTGCAGAAAATATTCGAATAGCGTGCCGGATAGGCCGGCGCCGGCTTTGGACATGAATCCGTTCGGAAAGCATTCTCGATGCAGTTTGGTTAACCGCTCAATATGCCTCGGTGCCAAAAGGCTTGTGCTGACGTCCATTTTCTATCCTGAATGCAGGGATGAACGGAAGGGGTTACAGGTTGGCATTCAAAAACTCACAAATGGCGTTCACGCTTACGAGCGACGGTGCGGACTCGTCCGGAACGGAAATGCTGTACGTCTCCTCTATCGCCAGGAAAAGATTGGCCATGTCCAGTGAGTCCAGTCCGGACTCCTGCAAGATGGCGTCGTTTCCGACACGGTTCTCATCAAACTCGATGCCGCATTCTTTCATCAACTTTACCAGATCATTCGAATCAACCTTCATTCATTTACCTCCACAGCTTTCTAAACTCTATTTAGAATCGAAGTTCCCCAGGAAAGCCCAACGCCAAACCCACTGATAAGGATATTTTTATATTCGTCGCACAACATATAGTTTTCCAGGATAATGGGAATGGAAGACGACACGGTATTGCCCAGATTCAGGAGATTGCACGGGACCTTCGTCTTATCCAGCTTCAGGCGCCTGGCAATGGTATCGATGATGTACTTGCTTCCCTGGTGGAGTATAAAAAGATCTATATCTTCCAACCGGTATCCGGCGGCTGCGACCACTTCTCGCACCTGGATCGGGACGGTAACCGCCGCAAAATTGAAGATGGCACGCCCATTCATCCGGAGGACCCCGCCCACATTCTCCAGCGCATGATAGTCTTTCCCCCGCGTTCCGAAACGCGAACAGTTTATCCGGAACCGCGGGTTGTCGCTTATAAACGTCGCGGCCGCCGCATCGCCGAAAAGAAGCGCCGTATTCTTGTCATTCCTGTCGATGGTCTTGGAATAGGGGTCCGCCGTAAACAGGATGCCCCGTTTCATCCCGTTGGCTTCCATGAAAGCGGTGAGGACCGAAAGGCCGTAAACGAATCCCGAGCATCCGAGGGAAACGTCGAACGCCGCCGTGGATTCGCTCAGCCCCAGTTTTCCGTGCACGATGGCGGAAGCGTGGGGAAGCCCCCGGCCGTCGGGGTGTTGCGTGCAAACGACGATGCAGTCCAGATCCTTATCGACGTCAGCCACCTTCCCGCGCAGCGCGTCGAACGCATGGACGCACATATCTGAAGTTTCTTCTTCTTTTTCCTTCACCCGTTTGGACAGGACGCCAATCTTATCAGTAAGAAACGCTTCGTCTATTTCGAACAGGCTTTTTTTTTCGCGGTTATCATCAACCGCGGAAGGAATGTAGCCGGCAACCGCTTCGATTCCGATCATGTCACACCAATGAAAAGTAGATATGCCCCAACTCGGAGGTCCCCGACTGTATGGCAGATTTGGTCAGAGCATAGTTGAAGTTGTGTTTAAATTTGATCACCAGCTTCGAGGAATCTTCGGGAGTAAACAGCCTCTTTAATTCCAACTGGGTGAATAACCATTTCCCTTTTACTTCTGGAAATATCGTCTGGTGTAAAAGTTTGGTCATTACTACAACAATTTCTATCGGAGTATACTTAACCAAACCTCTTATGGATATAGCACCATCACTCAGGATACAGAGAGATCGTATGGCTTCTTCATCGAAGGCATACCTGCCGTTTATGTCCAGTCCGGTATCGACCAGGTAGCCGTAAGTGTTTCCTTCGATCGTGGATATGAATAT
>LUZV01000262.1 GCA_001603765.1 Anaerolineales bacterium Chloro_02
CCCATCCATCCCGACCTGGACGACAAATTTCGGAAAATCGCTATCTTCTCCCCATTCCCGGTTGGCATATTTCACGGCAGAGTCCACCATTCTTTGCGAATCCTGCGAAAGGGCGTGCTCCACTTCAAGTTGGAGAAAATAGACGGTTTCTCGTGTCCCATTTTTGGCAAACACCATCACAGCCTTTTTTTTCAATACATAAAGGTCAACGCCCATCTTTCTTCCTCCAAGACTCCTTCGATTGCGCATAAAATTTTGGTTTCCAGCCAATTCTCCTCGTCCACTTTTTGAGCGAGGGCATGTGCTTGGTACTTCCTCGGTGATGAGGTGAATGTTAGGTGAATATTGTGCGGGTGTCAAACACTTTTTTTTGCTCTTTGGGAATTGTTCCCTGATGGTGCTCCACAAAGGACCGGGAGCATGAGGCAGGGGTAGCTCTCGAATCAACGGCACTGAGGGGGTTTCTCTGTGCCGTTACGTGACAATACGCCGGAAGGGTA
This sequence comes from Anaerolineales bacterium Chloro_02, assembly GCA_001603765.1. Lineage (GTDB taxonomy): Bacteria > Chloroflexota > Anaerolineae > Anaerolineales > Anaerolineaceae > Mesolinea. The sequence goes on from LUZV01000262.1 coordinate 501, forward strand.
TGCCTGGAGACTTGCCCCGATTTGCAGGACTCGCAAACGCCTCGCATCTTCCCATGAATGCTACTTATGTATGCATATCCGGGGCATGCCACATTGAAGCCTTACCGAGGCTGTGAGGGCCAAGACGCTGGGTACGCTGGGTTTGGGCACTTTAGCAGAGGGAGAAAAAGGATGCCTTTCCGGTGTGCCGGCGAGGATGCAAGGAAGAAGGGAGAGAAGATTTACATCCGTTCCTCCTTCACGCAAGTCCTATGGGAATCTGGTAAAAACCAGGACCGCATTTTGTCCGCCGAATCCAAACGAGTTGGAAATCGCCGCCTTAACCTCCGCTTCCACGGCATGGTTGCCGATAATGTTCAAATCACATTCCGGGTCCGGTGTTTGGTAGTTGATATTGGGGGGAATGATTCCATGGAGCAGGGTAAGCACGGTGGCAGCCGCCTCGATGGCCCCCGCAGCCCCCAGGGTATGGCCGATCATGGACTTGTTGGAGCTGACCGGAACTGTCTGCGCGCGTGAGCCGAACGCATGCCGGACAGCATTGGTCTCGATCCTGTCGTTTGCCTTGGTGGACGTCCCGTGGGCATTGATAAATCCGATATCCTCGACATTCAGCGCGGCATCCCTCAGGGCCAGTTCGATGGCCCCGGCCGCCGTTTTGCCGGTTGGTTCCGGAATGGCAACGCTGTAGGCATCGCACGTCATTCCAAGACCCCTGACCAGCGCCAGTATCTCGGCGTCTCGTTTTTTTGCATGTTCCATACTTTCCAGCACTAAAACACCGGCGCCCTCCCCCATCACGAACCCGTCCCTGTCGGCATCGAACGGGCGGCTTGCGCTTTCGCAATCTCCGTTTCGCTGCGAGAGGACGCCCATACTGGAATACCCGTCCAGCACAAACGGGGTAATCGTTGACTCGGTGCCTCCCGCAAGAACCACATCCACCAGCCCCTGCAAAATGATGGCCCGGGCGAGACCGATCGCATGCCCGCCGGTTGCGCACGCGGAGGAGACTCCGAAGTTCGGGCCGGTAATCCCTAGAGTGAGCGCCACATTGGCGGCCGGCATGTTGGGAATCACCTTGGGAACGGTCAGAGCGTTCACCGAGCCCGGTCCCTTTTTTTCGAAGCGAAACAACTGTTCTTCAAGAGTATTGTAGTCGCCGGCTGCGGACCCGATTATGCAGCCCACACGCGCAGGGGCCTCCCTGCCGAGGTCGAGGCCGGCATCTTTCACCGCTTCCGATGCGGCGCATACCGCCAGTTGGGACACGCGGGCCATCCTGCGCGCCTGCTTGGAATTCAGAACCACCAATGGATCGAAATCCGCCACTTCCGATGCGATCCGGCTTTTTTGAAGCGCGGCATCGAACGCTCGTATGGGCCGCACCCCGGATTTTCCGGCCACCAAATTTTCCCAGAAGCTGCTGCGGGTGCAGCCGATAGACGTTTGGACACCAATTCCCGTAACCGCAACGCTTCTGTCGTGATCCACCACTTTGAAATCCTACTCTTTTTAAATTCCAACAAGATTGTTGCCCGGTCCCCCCCGTGCCGAAAACGGGCAATGTGCAGACAGTTCTGCAAAAAAGAATGATTTAAAAAGTTGGTCATGGCATACGGGTTGTTCGACGAAAACA
>LUZV01000263.1 GCA_001603765.1 Anaerolineales bacterium Chloro_02
CGAGCAAAACCACGCATCTATGTTTCTGCCGGTACGATAATTGCCAGCGCTGAAGAGGCGCTGAAGCGAAGCGACGCGCTGTTTGAAATTCTTGAGCTCACAAATGTGCGCACCGCGTTTGGCGAAGTGGTTTTGTGCCGCGCGTTGAGCGATGGCTACGTTGAGTTGGCTGGTCCTGGCGCGGTGGAAGGAGTTTCTCTGATTTCTGATCTAGTACGGCAGCATGAGCCTAACGCCCTCTTTATCATTGACGGAGCCTTATCGCGCCGGTCCCAAGCCGGTTCTGGCGTGAGTGAAGCAGCGCTTCTTGCTGTAAGCGCCGCGACTTCAGCAATTCCAGAAGTTCTGGCTGAAAAGACGGCTTTCGCCCTGGACTTGCTACAAACGCCCGCCGTTACAAGCAGTGAACTGAGCCAATTGGCAGCGGCACTCAGGGGGCATCTGCACGCCCGAGGGATCATATTGAACTCTTTAGAAGACGGATCAAAATTCGATGTGATTGAGCTGCCGAGTTTGGTAGGCTTTGGCCAGGAAGCTGGAAAATTATTGGGGGACGACAGCGATCTGCTGTTTTTGCGCGGCGCTTTGACTGATCAGGTAACGGCAGAATTAATGAAAAGTCCTTCTTTTTCTAATTTGAGTTTGGTTGTTGAAGATGGCACTCGATTGTTCCTAAAACCTGAAACGGTCCACAAACTGAAACAGCGGAATATAAACCTTTTTGTGCTCAACGCGTTGGATGTTCGGCTGGTTTGTCTTAATCCAACTCGCTCTAACGGACAGCTTCTGGATTCTGAGCTTCTGTTGAAGGCGCTGCGTCAAAAAATCACACGAATTCCAGTTGTGGATTTCGGGCCGGCATATGTGTGAGGATTAAATGCAGTCGCGGGTCATGATTACCTCTGAATTACTTAACCAGCTTGGATTCCCAGCAATTTTGGAAGCATGTCACTGCCGCACACCTCAAGGCAGCCGTTTTAAAGCCTCAGTCCATTTCTTTGGTCCGGAAAACAAATTTGAGCTTGAGCGGGAAGTTGCCGCTGTTAACCGCTTAAACGCCATGGTCAAGGATAAACAACCTCAACTGATTGAAGCTCTAACACAATTGGCGCGGCTGAGGGAACTGCGGGGAACTTTTAGCCGGCTTGATAAAAATGATTTGTTAGACGATACTGAATTTTTTGAGTTGAAAAGCAGTCTGAATATTTTTTATCGGCTTTCAAAACTAACGGACCTGTTGCGGGCGGCAGATATCTTTCTTGAAGACACTTCTGTTGCAGCCGCGCTGCTTAACCCGGATGGAAAGTACAACCCGTCTTTCCACATCTACAGCTCATACTCCTCAGCGTTGGCGGAGATCCGAGCCCGAAAAAAGGAGCTTGAAAGGCAGATCAGCCAGAGTGCTGGTGCTGAGAGGGCAACTCTGCTTCAACAACGTTCCTTCGTCATCGCCGAAGAAGACCAGGAAGAGGATCGAATTAGGCGGGATTTGGGAGCAAAATTAGCCGAGTGGCTGCCACAGATGAAACACAATACCGAGGCTTGCGGTTTACTGGACTTTCGACTGGCAAAAGCTGATCTCGCAAATCGTTGGGGCGGAGCCTTACCTGTGATATTGGATGAAGATTGTCCGGCAATAATCACCAACGCCAAAAATCCACAGGTATCAGCTCTTCTTAAAAACCAAGGGCTTGAATTCACTCCTCTTTCAATCGAGTTGCGCTCCGGCTCCACTGTTTTGAGTGGGGCAAATATGGGAGGAAAAAGCGTCGCGCTGAAAACCTTCTTTCTGGCTCTCCTCATGACGCAACTTGGATATCTTCCGGTTTGTGAGAGGCTTCAAACCCCACTTTATGATTTTTTTGCCTTCGAGGCGAGCCTGGAGGGCGATGTTTTTCGCGGGTTGTCTTCTTTTGGTCTTGAGGCAGTTAAGATCCGGGATCATTATCGCAGAAGCCAAACTCAACGGGGATTAATTGTCCTGGATGAACCTTGCCGGGGAACAAATCCTTCAGAAGCGACAGCGATTGTCCAAGCTCTTTGTAATCAGTACGGTGCTTCCGACAGCAGTTTCCTCATCGCCACGCATTATCACGTATCCCCAAAACCTGGCATTCGTTTTTATCAGGTCAAAGGGATTAACCCTGAGGTCCTGTCGACATTAGAGAGCACGCAAGGAAAAAACCATGTGCCTCAAGCGGACTCCAGCTCACAAACGGCTGGCGTTTCTGCTTTTGCTTTACACACCCAACGTGAAGATCTAATCCGGGTGAGAAAGATCCAGAATTTGATGGATTATCAACTCGAAGAAGTTGATGGATTACATCCAACTCCTTCAGGTGCGATTAAAATTGCTGAGCTGCTCGGCGTAGACGAAGCATTGATATCTGAGATGAAAGCAGCCTGGCAGGAGGAATAATGGCAACATTACGGTTAAATTGGGACAAGGTGGCATTGGCGCGTGATGCCGCGAGGCAGATCTCGGAAGAGACAAACGCGTATATCCAACAATTTACAACCACAACAGTTGAGCGGTCAGTTTGCCGCCTATTGGGCATTGATGGAGTTGATTCATTGGGAGTCCCCTTACCCAATGTAGTGGTGGAACACTTGCTGTCCAGGCAGGTGTTAGGGTTTGGAGCTGCTTTTTGGCTCGGACAAGCGGCAATATCGCTGAACAAAGAACCGCAGGAATTGGCTGAGGCAGTTGCAAAAGGTGAACTGGATCTGACTAAGACAGAACCAGTCGATCCGTTTGAAATACAGCTTTGGGCAGAAAAGAAGGCGGCAGAAACAGTTTCGGTAATTCACCGAAACCGTCTTATCCGGGAAGAAAAATTGCGCGAATTTGGCGATCACGCAGGACCCCTGCTTTATGTTATCGTCGCGACAGGCAATATCTATGAGGACATCGTCCAGGCTAAGGCTGCCGCCAGGCAAGGAGCTGATGTAATCGCTGTTATTCGCACGACGGGTCAGAGCCTGCTGGACTATGTGCCTTATGGCGCAACGACTGAGGGATTTGGTGGGACGATGGCAACCCAGGAGAACTTTAGATTAATGCGCGCGGCTTTGGACGATATCGGCGCGGAGTTGGGACGCTATATCCGTCTGTGTAATTATTGCTCGGGACTCTGTATGCCGGAGATTGCAGTAATGGGTGCTCTGGAGCGCCTGGATGTAATGCTGAACGATGCTTTATACGGCATTTTGTTCCGCGATATCAACATGCAGCGCACTCTGATTGATCAATCATTCTCACGGTTGGTGAACGCTGCTGCCGGTATTATTATCAATACAGGCGAGGATAACTACCTCACCACCTCAGACGCGTATGAAGAGGCGCATACTGTGCTTGCCTCCCAATTTATTAATGAACAGTTTGCCCTCCATGCCGGTCTGCCGGAAGAACAAATGGGGCTTGGTCATGCGTTTGAGATGAACCCCGAGCTTAAAAACGCCTTTTTGTATGAATACGCGCAGGCGCAGATGGCGCGCCAAATTTTTCCGAATGCGCCGCTAAAATACATGCCGCCTACCAAGTATAAAACCGGGAATGTTTTCCGTGCATATATTCAGGACGCGCTATTTAACATGGTGACTGTCATCAGCGACCAACGAATACATCTTTTAGGTATGCTGACCGAAGCCATTCATACCCCGTTTATGTCTGACCGCGCTCTCGCGATTGACAACGCCCGTTATATTGCTACCAGCATGGCAGATTTTGGGAATGATATCGAATTTCGCCATGGCGGGATTATGGAAGAACGCGCTAACGAGGTGCTGGATCTGGCTCTTGATTTGCTACAAACCATTCGTAAGGACGGCTTGTTCCGTACCTTAGAAGAAGGTCAGTTTGCGGGGATTAAGCGACCGTTTGAAGGCGGAAAAGGTCTTTCGGGAGTAATCTCAAAAGAAGACCTTTACTTCAACCCTTTCATAAATCCCTTGATGGAAGAGTCCAAAGCCGGATCCGCGCGCTACCATCTGAACAAGAAGCTTATTGAGCAAGGAGAAAATTATGAGTAGCGGACTATACTCAGTCAGACGGCAGGATATTGACAGCAGCCTCGACCTCACCCACCTTAAGCCGTATGGGGACACAATGAACGACGGCAAGGTGCAGCTTTCGTTTTCGCTGCCCGTTCCCGATAGCGATGTCGCGATTGAGGCTGCAAAGCAATTAGCTCTGAAAATGGGTTTAGTTGAACCAATGGTCACCCATCATGCCCCACTCGATTCAAGCTTCAGCTTCTTTGTCGTTTATGGAAACTTAAGCCATACGATAGACTACACGCAAATACATGTAGATTCAGCGGTTGCCACTTCGATGACACTGGATGAAACGGATCTTTTCATTCAACAAAACTTCGGCAGGAAAATCAGGGTCATCGGCGCCAGCACTGGAACAGACGCCCATACCGTGGGCATTGACGCGATCATAAACATGAAAGGATACGCTGGGCATTACGGCTTGGAGCGTTATAAAATGATAGAAACGCTTAATTTGGGCAGTCAGGTCACAAATGAGGACTTTATTCGTAAAGCCGTTGAGTTTAACGCTGATGTACTGTTGGTGTCTCAGACCGTGACGCAGAAAAACGTGCACGTGCAAAATCTGACAGAACTGGTTGAGTTATTAGAGGCGGAACGCCTCCGTAAGCGTTTCCTGTTGATTATTGGCGGTCCGAGGATTAACCATGAGCTTGCTAAAGAATTAGGTTGCGACGCGGGATTTGGCCCAGGTAAATATGCGGATGACGTCGCGAGTTATTTCTGTCAGGAATTGGCTGCCCGAAAGCAGCGGAATTAATCACATGCGTAAAGGTAGAAACAATGAATAAATTAATAAGTTTGGAAGATGCTGTAAACCTTGTACGGGATGGCGACACTGTGATGATCGGAGGTTTTTTGGCTGTTGGCACTCCGGAACGGCTGATCGATGCTCTCATTAAAAAGGGAGCCAAGGACTTAACCTTAATCTGCAATGATACTGGTTTTGTTGACCGCGGTGTTGGGAAAATGGTTGTCGCGAAAATGTTCAAAAAGATTTACGCCTCACATATCGGAACAAATAAAGAAACCGGGAGACAGATGCTCGAAGGAGAGACTGAAGTGGTGCTTGTTCCGCAAGGCACGCTGATCGAACAGATCCGGGCTGGGGGTTTTGGGCTTGGTGGTGTGTTGACCAGAACAGGCTTGGGCACTGAAGTAGAAAAGGGAAAGCAGATCGTAGAAATTGATGGTGAGAAATTTCTACTCGAAAAGCCAATGCGCGCCAATGTCGCTTTGTTGTTCGCTGAGAAGGCTGATGTAAAAGGTAATTTGTCATTCCACGGAGCAACCCGCAACTTTAATACTTATATGGGAGCGGCAGCGGATATATCCATCGTGGAGGCTGAACAGGTGGTGCAAGTTGGTGAAATGTGCCCGGATGAGGTTGTTGTTCCCGGTGTTTTTGTGAAATACATTGTTGATGGAGGCTCACTGTGATGGACAAGCAACAGACTCAAGAATTTATCGCGCGGCGTGTAGCGGCGGAATTAAAAGATGGAGATCTGGTTAACCTCGGCATTGGTTTGCCAACATTAGTGGCTAATTATGTCCCGGAAGGTAAAGAGGTTTTATTCCAATCGGAAAACGGTTTTATTGGTCTTGGTCCTGCCCCACTCGAGGATGAAATTGACCCGTCCATTGCAAACGCGGGAGGGCTGCCTGTGACGATCGTGCCGGGTGGAAGTTTCTTTGATAGCGCCATGTCTTTTGGTATCATCCGCGGCGGGCATGTGGACACAACGGTTTTGGGCGCACTGCAGGTAGCGGAAAATGGAGATATTGCAAACTATATGATCCCTGGCAAGATGGTGCCTGGGATGGGCGGCGCGATGGACTTGCTGAGCGGCGCGAAAAAGGTAATTGTTGCGATGGAGCATACCGCAAAAGGCAATCCAAAGCTGCTAAAAACCTGCACCTTACCCCTTACCGCTGTTAGAGCAGTCGACTTGATTGTTACAGAGATGGGTGTGATCGAGGTGACACCTAACGGATTTATGTTGACTGAATATAATCCTGAATACACGGTTGAACAGATCCAGGCAGCAACTGGCGCGGAATTAATTATCAGCCCCAATTTAAAGCACATGCAGTAAATAATTATGTTGAAAATCTGATAATAGAATGTGATTGTTCTGGGTTTCCTGTTTGTGAAATAATGTTGTTTCGCGCAGGAAACCCAGAATTATTTAAGTTAAAGATCAGTACTTGAAAAAACCCTCTCCAGTTTTTCTTCCTAATCTGCCGCCTCTAACCATCTTGCGCAGTAATGGATGTGGCCGATATTTACTGTCCCCTGTTTCTTTGTAGAGCACTTCCATAATCGCCAGACAGACATCCAATCCAATAAGGTCGCCTAACTCAAGTGGACCCATCGGATGATTTGCTCCTAATTTCATCGCGGTATCAATCCCTTCAGCACTTGCGACACCTTCAGCCAAAACGCCAACTGCCTCGTTGATCATCGGAATCAAAAGCCGGTTGACGACAAAACCGGGTGATTCATTTGCAACAACAGGGGTTTTTCCGAGGTCTTCAGCAATCCTGATTACTTGCTCAACAACTTCTGAAGGTGTGGAAAGCCCAGGTATCACTTCTACCAATTTCATTACAGGCGCCGGGTTGAAAAAGTGCATCCCGACCAATGGATGCGCGATGCCTTGAGCTATCTCAGTGATTGACAAAGAAGATGTGTTGCTAGCAAAAATGCAATCCGGGTTAACCAGGTCGTCAAGAATCCTAAAGGTGTTTTTCTTGACTGACATATCCTCCAACACTGCTTCAATGACCAAAACGCAATTGGCGCAATCCTCGAGCACGCCGGCGGAAATCCTGTTGTTCACCTGATCCGCAACCGCTTGCTCAAGCTTGCCGCGGTCTACTCTGCTTTGCAAACCTTTTGCGATGCGCGACTGCCCCTTTTGAGCTAATTCAAGGCTAATGTCGGTGAGAATGACCTCGTACCCTTTAGTTTGGGCGAAGGCTTGCGCAATCCCACAACCCATTGTCCCAGCTCCAATCACTGCAATTTTCATAGAGTCTCCTTTTTTTAAAAAAACCAGCCTGTGCGTTGTAAACAGGTTATAAATTTCTATCGGTTCTTAAATTCCTTATCCTTACGCTTTTCAAGAAAGGCTTGCATGCCTTCTTTTTGGTCATCAGTAGCAAAACAAGCACTGAATAAGGTGATTTCATGCCGCAGAGCTTCGTGTATGGGCATATCGAGCCCCTCATTGACCGCTCTCTTTATCTGGCGGATCGCGATTGGGGCTTGAGACGCAATGCGAGCTGCCATTTTCAGCGCTTCATCAAGCAGCGATTCTCTGGGGTAGATTTCACTTACCAAGCCGATTTCCTTCGCCTCCTCCGCTTTGATGTTACGGCAGGTAAAGAGGATTTCTTTAGCTTTCGAGGTTGAACCGATCACACGAGCTAATCTCTGAGTGCCTCCGAAGCCGGGAGTGATGCCCAGACCCGCTTCCGGCTGCCCAAAAATTGCGTTTTCGCTGCAGATCCGGATATCGCAACTGAGCGCTAATTCGTTGCCGCCGCCTAACGCATAGCCATTGATTGCAGCTATCACAGGTATCGGAAAAGTTTCGATCTTGCTAAACAACTGATTGCCAGTTTCGCTGAAAACCGTGCTTTCCTCTTCACTCATGCAGCACATTTCAGCCACATCCGCGCCAGCGATAAAAGCTTTTTCCCCCGCGCCAGTGATGACAAGACAACGAATACTTTCCAGCTCCACCTGGTCTAAAACATGATCCAACTCAGATAAGACCGCACGATTAAGCGCGTTGAGCGCTTCCGGACGGTTGATCGTGATCAACCCCACTTGATCTTTTGCTTCAAACTGAACAAAGGACATTTTGTTATCCCTCAGGTTTAGCGACCGCGGTCGCGCAGCCCATTCCACCGCCAATGCAGAGCGTTGCTAATCCGAGCTTTGCTTCTGGCTTACGTTTCATTTCATGAATTAATGAAACAAGAATCCGGCATCCCGAAGCGCCAATGGGATGCCCCAGAGCAATCGCGCCGCCATTAACGTTAACCTTTCTGCTATCGATTCCCAAATCACGCAGAACTGCGATCGACTGTGCCGCAAAAGCCTCATTGGCTTCGATAACGTCAAAATCATCCATTTTCAAATCAAGTTTTTCTATCAATCTTTTGGTCGCTGCTACTGGACCAATACCCATAATCGATGGAGCCACGCCCTCAAGAGCGCTGCCGAGCCAAATGGCTTCCGGGGTTACACCAAGTTCACGCGCCTTTTCTTCGCTCATGACGACCACAGCTGCCGCGCCATCATTAATGGTGGAAGAGTTGCCCGCGGTAACCACGCCGTCTGCCTTGAAAGCTGGCCGCAGCTTCGACAAGCCCTCAGCCGTAGCGTCCGCGCGAATACCCTCATCTTCGACAAAGTCAACCACATCACGTTTAACGCGGATTTGAACTGGAACGATTTCATCCACGAACTTACCTTCGGACTGAGCTCTGGCAGCTTTTTGTTGTGATTCAGCCGCAAAGGCATCCAATTCCTCACGGGTTAATCCCCATTGCTCAGCAATGTTCTCTGCCGTGATGCCCATATGCACCTGGTCAAACGCGTCGGTTAAGCCGTCTTTTACCATTGTATCCACCAGAACGCCGTCGCCCAAGCGGTAGCCAGCGCGTGCCTGAGGCAGCGCGTAAGCCGCGGAAGACATGTTCTCCATCCCGCCGGCAACCACCACATCCGCCTCACCCAACAGAACCATCCTAGCCGCCATGTTTACAGCTTCGAGACCAGATCCGCAAACGACATTGATGGTCACAGCGGGCGATTCGATGGGAACACCAGCATTGACGGCTGCTTGCCGGGCAACATTCTGACCCTGAGCTGCCTGCAAGATACAGCCCATATAGACCATATCGACATCCGATGGCTGGATGCCTGCCCGGCGAATTGCCTCCCGAATGACTATCTCACCCAGTTTCGCCGTGGGAACGGACGCAAGCGTTCCGCTCATCTTTCCAATCGCGGTTCGGCACGTTCCTGCAATGACAACTTTTTTGTTCATATACTGATTCCCTTTCGAAAATAGCCTGAAGTGAGTGGATTGACAGAAACAAACGCGACAATAATTAGGCGAGCGTTTTACTGCCCTCCAGGCCGAATTGCTACTTGCATTATCTCATAGAATCGCTTTCTAAGCCCCCTTCTTTACCCATTAATTGGCCTAAAAGAGCTCTTCAGATTGGGACTTTATTCTTGACATTAGAACGTATGTTCTATATAATAGAAGCATGGAAACTTCAGTAATCCCGTTCAACGCTCCTCTGCTCTCCAAACGCTTTCTGGCGATTGGCGCGCACGCGCTCTCCGAAAAAATGTTGGAACTGATCGCCAGGCTCAGCCTGACGCAGCGCCTGATCGTGTTGGACTGCGGCAACCGATCGAACATGTATTCAGTCGCTAAACTGATTCGCCCTTATACCTCGGACCCCGTAAAAGTGATGTGCAACATTCGTCTTTCGCGTGCTTTTACCTGCTACCAGGTGCTGGCTATGGTACAGGCTGTGGCTGCCAACCCGCCGCGCGAGCCGTTAGTTATCCTCGACTTTCTGGCGACCTTTCTTGATGAAGATGTTGAACTAAAAGACGCGCGGCGCCTGCTGGAGCGCAGCCTGGACTGCCTGGCGGCGCTGAGTGTATCCTCGCCGGTGGTTATCAGTGCTCGCCCCACCCCGACGATCTCCCGTCAGCGCGCCGGGCTGCTAGAGCTGCTCCGAAACAACGCGGATGTCTGTTGGGAAGAGCCGCATGCCTTGCAAGCCGCCCAACAAACACAAATGTTCCTTTTTGGATGAGGCTGTATGGGACGCACGATCGCTTCGATCACCCAAACCTGGCAGCAGGAAGAAGCCGCGCTCAACCGCTTCAAGCGCGCCCTGCGCAAGGAAGACCAGATTCTGTTAGACGAACTGCTGGTCATGTCGCGCCTGCACCTGGCAGAAGCCTCCTACGCTTCCAATCTTTATCCGCTGGATATGTACCTGATTGCCATCCTCCTGGAGCTTTATAAACAGCTCAAATCCGTGCAAAAAACGCTGCCTGATTCTGATCCCTTCAAAATGGATCGCGTCGAGGCAGAAAAAGAAAACGAATTTATTCAACTGCTTAATGCTACTGTTTCGGCACTGTTTGAAACCCCTCAAAAAGAGCCGCCTGAAGAGTTGGAGGAAACTGCTCCCAAGGCGCAGCTCAAAGAACCCGCCAGCGCCTTGAACTACGCTGATTTTGAGGAGGCGCCTTGATAACCTTTCGCGGCTGGCTGCTGGATCTTTACCTTAATCAAACGGAAGGATTGACACTGTGGTTCATCGGAGAGGACGATAGCCGCGTCTGTTTCAGGCAGGTTTTTCCGGTCACCTTCTATGCCGCGGGTCCCAAGGAGCAGCTGCGCTCACTCTGGAAGCGAGTAAATGGGAATGCGGGCGTGCTGGGGCTTAGCCGTAAACAGAAACAGGATGTTTTTGTGTCTGACCCGGTGGATGTGATGCAGCTCGACATGGCTTCACCAGCCAGTCAGGTCAGGCTTTTTCGCGATATCGAAGCTGAATTCCCTGATCTAACCTATTATGACGCTGACGTGACGATCGGCACGCGCTATATGGCTCGCTACGGTGTCTTCCCGCTGGCGCTATGCGAGCTGGAGGTGGACGAAAGCCAGATCATCCAAGCCATCCGCCCTCTCAACACCCGATGGGATCTGATACCCGACCTGCCGCCACTACGCATTTTTGAGCTGGCGCCAAACTGCGATCCAAGCCGCGGAAGGCCAACTTCGCTGCACATGCGCACAGACCGTTTCGTGCGGCAAATTCCGCTGGACGCTATTGGCGATTATCTGCGAGTGATCGACGAAGCGCTAACAGCGTATGACCCGGATATTTTTGTTACCAACTGGGGCGACAGCTGGCTGATCCCCTTTTTAATTGCTCAATCGGAAGAGAAGGGCATTCCTCTGCGGCTCAATCGCGATACCGCGCGACCGGTGCGCTGGCAGAAGGAAACCACCTATTTTTCTTATGGGCATATCATTTATCGCCCGGAGGAAGCTCATCTGTTTGGGCGCTGTCATGTGGACCGGCGCTCCGCTATGATGTGGTCTGACTTCAGCATGGCTGGCACGCTGGAGATGGCGCGCGTTACCACGCTGCCCATTGAAAAAGCAGCGCGCGTTTCGCCTGGGCAGGGAATTTCCGCTATGCAGGTCATCACCGCGCTCGAAAGAGATGTGTTGGTGCCTTACCAAAAACGTCAGGTTGAGGAGTTCAAAAGCGGCATGCAGCTGATCCAGTCTGACCGCGGCGGTATGATCTATCAGCCCAAAGTGGGGCTGCACATGGATGTGGCGCAGGTGGATTTCGTCTCGATGTACCCCGCTGTCATTATCAAGGGCAACATTTCGCCAGAGGTGCCCCTGCCGAACGTGCTTGAACCTGCCCATGAGGAATTAGGCGTGGTACCATCGACGCTTAAACCCCTTTATGAAAAACGCGTTGAGATTAAGAAAAAAATCCGCCAATACCCACCGGACCATCCGATGGCAGCAACACTCAAAGAACGCGCGAATGCCTTAAAGTGGCTGTTAGTGGTTTGTTTTGGCTTCCTGGGCTATAAAAACGCGCGTTATGGGCGCATTGAAGCCCATGAAGCTGTTACCAGAGGCGGGCGTGAAGTTTTGCTGCGCGCCAAAGAAGTGGCAGAAGCAGAAGGCTTCGAAGTGCTGCATATGTATGTTGACGCGCTTTGGATCAAAAAGAATGGCTGCAGCAGACAGGAACATTTTACGGATGTCATCTCAAAAATTAACCTGCACACAGGGTTGACGATCAACCTGGACGGAATCTACCGCTGGGTGGCATTTCTGCCGTCCAAAACTGACGCGCGCGTCCCAATCGCCAACCGTTATTTTGGTGTTTTCCAAAGTGGGGAGATCAAAGTGAGAGGGTTGGAGGCGCGCCGGCGCGACACACCCGTCTGGATCGCGGCTGTGCAGAACCAGATGATCGCGCTGCTTGGGCAGTCGCGCACAAAATCGGATCTGTCCGATCACATTCGCGAGGCTTTTCGATACTACCGCGCCTCTTTGGAACAACTTAAAGCAAACCAGGTGCCAGTTGATCAGCTTGTGATTAATGGCAAAGTCAGCTACGCGCTTGAAGCCTATAAGGCAAGCACGGCTTCAGTGCGAGCGGCGCGTCAGATGCAAGCTGCTGGCATGCCAATTAAACCCGGGATGCGAATTCGGTTTATATATCGCGTGGGCGAACCAGATGTTTTTGCCTGGGATCTGGGCAGACCCATCAACCCCGCAGAAGTGAATAAAGCGAAGTATATTGAACTGCTGGCTAAAGCCGGCAGCGCGGTGTTAGCACCTTTTGGCATTTCTGAAGTGCTATTTCGGGAGTGGAGCGAAACCCAAACACTACAACTGAAGCTGAAACCATATCTGGAAAAGAAAGGCCTCCCTTCGGGGTAAAAGGAGGCCATAAATGAGTTGAAGGGGTGAGCTGGCTACAAAGAATCTCGGGTCGTTGTTAGCCACTCGGCGCTATTCCCATCAACTTTAACCCATTCGAGCCAACCCACAGAAATTCAGCCCCATAACCAACCAGCAAAATGGCGCTGTGAATCATTTTCCGCTCCAAGTTTCTTTTGCGGTCAATTCATTTGGGCTGATTTTTGAAGCGTAAAAATGTATCTCCCTCTTATGATCTTAAAACTAATCTTTTTTTTGTAAGCTTAAAACAAACTAATAAAGCAACTTTGCCCGATTATTTGACGAGGATATGGCGCTCGCATATAATAATC
>LUZV01000037.1 GCA_001603765.1 Anaerolineales bacterium Chloro_02
TGTTTAAACAGGCACAAGTTAGGATTGTAATTAAGCGAACAGATCCTTAACCATCTGACCAAGTTCATCTAATTTAGCCTGCAAATTATCCAACGTCTCTTGATCCGTCTGCAGACGGGCTTGTTCGTTTTGAACGTAAGATACATAAGGCGAAATGTTGCTTTCAAGCCGCTGGATGGCGCCATCACTCTCGCGGTTGAAAGTGGCGCTGAGGGTCTTCATCAGATTTTGCCGCAGTTCAAGCATTTTTTCCTTAAAGGATTCTTTCGCCTGCTTGCGCTTATAGGGGATTACGAACAACCCTAAGACTGCCAGGGCGCTGGCAGTGACGATGCCGGTCACGTCCAGAGCTTTGGTGGTGAGCACGGTAGCCACCAGCGCGCCAATCCCAACCGCGCCAACGCCAAACAGAGCGGTTTGGGTGACGCTTTCTTGCACAAAGTCAGCGAGCTGTTCTGCTTCCCGTTTGCGATCGTATTGGTTTACGATAGCTTTGATGGTGGTACTCACGCTTTCGATCAGCTGGCGGCGGCGCTCAGTCTGAGGGCTGCCGCTGGTGAGAACGGCGCGCTGAGACTGCGCCTGACGGCGTTCAAGCGCGGCTGCCACCTGATACCAAACGTTGAGGTCCTTATCCACCAGCCAATCGATTAGAACGCGCACTTTACCATCGATCTCTTCCGCCACGTCCGCCTGAACTTCTTGCTGAAACTCAGCCTTGATCCGATCTGGCTTGGCGAGGTCGAGAATGCGGGTGAGTTTCATGGTGTTGTCCAGATATTCCTGCCCGCGGTTTTCGAAACCGTTGAGTATGTTTTCCACTTCAGACAAGCGCGGCGGCAGTTCAGACTGGAGCTCACGCTGATAGGATTGCAGCATGCCTTCCAAAGAGCTGGTGAGCGCGACGTCCTCGCTGATTTCTCGAATCTGGGAGTCGTTCCGGTTCTTGGCTTCCGCCAGCAGATGCGCGCTAACGCCCAGTGGATTGCGCAGTTTCAACTCAAGCCGGGAGTTGTCATCCAGGGTTTCGGTGATGTAATTTTCGAGCGCGCTGAGCCCGCTCTGGCTGCGCAGCGATTCGCGTTCCGCTTCTGAACTGGCAGCAACCGCTTTTTGCGCCAGGCGGGCGGAAACGGTAAAGACTTCAGGTCGAGTATCAAGAATCTTCGCAGAATTTTCGCGCACAAAACTTTCAACTTCGAGGCGAGCTTGAGCGTCTTCGAGGATATCGCTTTTATTGATCACGATCACAATTTTCTTGCCCCAGGCGAGGATTTTTTCCAGGAAGAGGCGCTCGCTTTCGGTCAGGGGGCGGTCGGCGGAGGTGACGAAGAGAACCAGGTCTGAGCGCGGCACGAACTCGTTGGTAAGGCGTTCATGCTGTCGGTTGATAGCATTGGTTCCAGGAGAATCAACGATGTTGAGCTCTTTTAGCAGCGGGAGTGGATGGGTGACGATGGCAAATCCATCATCCACAACCTGTTCATTGATCGTTTCGCCAAAACGCACCAGGGTAACGCGCGCGGTGGTCGGTGTTACGCCCTCGATGAGCACCTTTTGCCCCAGGATGGCGTTGATGAGCGCGCTCTTGCCAGCGTTAAACTCTCCCACAGCCACGATCAGGAAAAGCTCGTCAAGCTGATCGATCGCCTTACGCAGGTTTTGGTAGGATTCCTGGCTGAGATTAAAGGTCTGCAAGGAGGCCAGGATGGCATTCAGGCTCAATTTCTCGTTTTGAAGAAAGAGCAGCTGCTTGTTAGTGAGTAGAGTTTGACGCATAAATACCGCCTCGGAGGAAAGAAGGTAAGTTTTGGGTAATTATACCTGTGTGGGTTGAGATTCGTACATTGCCTTGACAAGCTTAACAAAATACTGTACAGTGTTACTGTACCTAAAGGAGTAAAAATGACTATTAGCACCAATTACACCCAGGCAAGAATGAACTTTGCCCGCCTGCTTGACCGGATAACACAAGATCGTGAGGTGGTTATCATCGAACGTCGGGGTCAGGAGGAAGTGGCGATGATTGCGGCTTCTGAATTGGCGAGCCTGACAGAAACCGCGTATCTTCTACGTTCCCCTGCCAATGCCGAGCGACTGCTCTCGGCGCTTGGAAAAGCAATCAAAAACGAGGGGGATACTCTTTCCATCGATGATCTCAAGCTAGAGGTTGGTCTTGACTAAGCGTGACTATGTGGCGGTATTTCAATCCGAATTTATTGAAGACCTGCGGTATTGGGTTGAAACAGATCGAAAGCTGGCTCTGCGCGCTTTCGATTTGATCGAAGCCATCTTGCGTGATCCCTATGTGGGTATTGGGAAGCCTGAACCCCTCAAGTACCTGCATACAGGAGCCTGGTCGCGCCGATTGACAGATGAACACCGGATTGTCTATTTAGTGAGGGATAGTCAGATTGATTTCCTGCAATGCCGTTATCACTATTGAAGTTTAGTTGATATCTCCCAGATAAACCGGGAAATCGCTGTGTTTAAGATCAGCAAGCAGTGTGTGTATTGAGCGCGGGTAAAGATTGACCTTCTCAAGCTGGTCCAACGACACCCAGCGGACTTCTCTCTGACCGTTATCAGGGTGCGACCCCTGGGCAGGTTCATAGTCCCGGCTGATCTTACACTTGAAATAGAACTCAACCTGATGGAGATCCGGGCTGATGCTGGCAAATTCGTGATGATCGGAACGGTATTCGCGGATAAAGAGCAGTTTGCGCACCTTAACATCCGCCCCAATTTCCTCCTGACATTCTCGTTTGAGCGCCTCAGGCAGGGTTTCACCCCATTTTTGCCCGCCGCCCGGCAGCACGGCGTAGCGCCCTTCTTGATCGCGTTTAATGATTACCAACAGTTTGCCATCCCTGAAAATGACAGCTTTGGCTGAATTGCGGATGTTCTTTCTCTTTTCCATAGTCAAGTAATGAGATTTTACCGCAAGTTTTTTGGATGGAGCAGGGATTTTTGACCGGTTGAAACTGTATATTAACTAACGAATACCGACTTGATCTCGTGAATAATCTCTTCCCGGATGCGGGTACACATTTCCGCGATGCGGTCGTCATCGGGGAAGAGCAGATTCTTCGGGATGCGCGAAAAGCTAGCTCCCCAGAAGGATGGCGCGGTCGGGATCGAAAACTTGGCGATCAGACGGTTCTTAAAATCCAATTCCGATTTGTTCACGTAGGTGTCGGTGATGTCGAGCGTGCCGCAGAGATACCCTTCCTGAAAATAGGGGCGCAGCGCTTCAGGCGGGCAGATCGAAAGCAAGCGCACGATCACCAGGTCCTGTTCGCTGTTATAGGTGATGCGATTGGTGGTGTAGGGCAGACCAAAGACATACACAACCCCAGAATCAGCCGGGTTGTCTTGCTGCGCGAAGGTGGCGGCGACCCGCAGAGATTGCGTGAGGTCGAGCAGCGGTGTGTCGCAGACGCCGTAATGCTGGAGGATGCTCCACGCGATATAGGGTTTACGGCGGATATCCGCGCGCCCATCGAGCTTCTCGCGGTCGAACGCTTCGGTCAGCTTGTAGGTAGCCATTTCAAGCAGCTCAAAGCGAGCTCGGATTTCCTGAGACGTGAGGATGTCTTTGCGGTAGATGGTAGGATAAAACGTGCTGGAGCCGGCTTTGTTTTGATAGTCCTGATCCTGCCCGCGATAAAAAAGTAAAAAATCCTTGTTGAGGAAGGATAGTTGAGCAACTTTACGGACGAGTTCGTGATAGGTGTGGATGGGATAAGGCGCGGTCTTTCTCAGCACCTGACCTTCAACGTGCCTCTCGAGATCGGGAAAGAAAGACGGTGTAATCTCGCGCATGTTATACCATACAATCATTTTATCCGATTTGACAAATTTTGGGCATTATTGTTGCGGTAATAATGGTTTTACCGCGGCGAATTCTCGGTGAACCCGTGCTCGATTGGGCTACAATAAGGCGTAGGAAGGTAACATGAACGACTCAATTCAACATCGCAGAAGTATTCGTAAGTTCAGCTCCAAACCGATTGAGCCAGAAAAGTTGCAGCGTGTGCTGGAGGCTGGCAGGCTGGCGCCTTCGGGCAACAACAAGCAACCGTGGGTGTTCATTGTGGTTCAGAGTGAACAGCAGCGGCAGGCTGTTATGGAAGCCTCTCACAATCAGAGCTGGATGATGAGCGCGCCAACGTTCATTGTCGCGGTGGCGGATATCGCGGAACGCGCTGAGGTTGAGCCCGGGCTGTATTTGGATGAAAATAGCCCGCATTGGGAATTAAAGCGCGCCATCCGCGACACCGCGATTGCCGCCGGGAATATGCTGCTTGCGGCTGATGGCTTAGGTTTGGGAACTTGTTGGGTTGGTTTTTTTGTTCAGTCAGAAATCCGACCCGTTTTGGGCATACCGGATGATAAATTTGTGCTCGGTGTTATCCCAATTGGCTACCCGGCAGAGCAGCCGCCAGCCCGCCCGCGCAAAGCGTTGGCGGAAATCGTACGATATGAAAGGTGGGGCGGGATCCCAATGTAGGGAACGGCTTTGCGCCGTTCCAAATGATGGCGTGTGGACAAGGCATCGGAAGGGGGCAAGCCCCACCCCTACATATAGATAGAGCGGCAACATATCGGAGAAATTGCGAGAAAGGATGTCAACGTAGGGAACGGCCTCGCGCCGTTCCGAATGGTTGGGGGTGGAAAATGGATCGGAAGGGGACAAGCCCCTTCCCTACGTATAGATAGAGCGGCAACACATCGGAGAAATTGCGAGAAAGGATGTCAACGTGGGGAACGGCCTTGCGCCGTTCCGAATGGTTGGGGTGGAAAATGGATCGGAAGGGGCAAATTCAACGTAAATTATAAATATTCATCTTCAAACCATCGATTTACATTTTCTTCGATGTATAACCAATGAGTCTGGAAATCCTGCTCATCTCTGATGATATGATCATGAAAAGATTTTTGCCAAATTTTCTGCAAGGATATTTCATTTCTAACTGCGCGATCTGAGAGCGATTTAAATGCGCCAACCAAATCAGAAAGACTAATCCTAACTCCGTCTTGCCTCTCTTTTTTTATTGTAAGAAAGTGAAGATGGTTGGGTAAAAGAGAAAAATGAACCAAATCAAATTCCGGGAAACGGGACGGCAATTGGACATAAGTCAGCCTCACTAACTCTTCTATTCTGGATGGAGTGAAAACATGAGTATTCCCGGTTTTTATGATCTCGCCAAAGATCGGTTTTCTTTCATAGCTACAAATGGTAACAAAATATGCGGCTTCTTGTGAATAATCGTAACCTCTCATTCTTGGAAGTTTTCGGTTTGGCAGTTCCATGAATCAATTTTAACGGGAAAGTATATTAAACACGGGAATATTTAAGAAATTTTGGTAATAATTAGATGGACAAGTTGCCATTTCGTGCAGATAATTGTCTATCAATACAAAGGAAGGGGACAAGCCCCTTCCCTACAAAAAAAGGATTGCGCGTAAGGATTTCAACGTAGGGAACGGCCTTGCGCCGTTCCGAATGATGGGTGGAAAACGCAAAGGAAGGGGACAAGCCCCTTCCCTACGTATAGATAGAGCGGCAACACATCGGAGAAATTGCGAGAAAGGATGTCAACGTGGGGAACGGCCTTGCGCCGTTCCGGATGATGGCGTATGGACAAGTCTTCGGAAGGGGACAAGCCCCTTCCCTACCCAAGAATCGAATGTCCAAATGTGGAAGGGGACAAGCCCCTTCCCTACCCACGAACCGAATGTCCAAATGTGGAAGGGGACAAGTCCCTTCTCTACAAACGAATTGGACGACTAAATGCGAAAGGGGTGAACGATGGCGCAAGGCGTTTTCCATTTGTCGCGCATGAATAAGCCCCGTTTGGTACAATCAACAACTATGAATGACTTACTCGATCTCCTAAATCCTCAACAGCAGCAGGCGGTCGCGGCTGCGCCAGGCCCAACGCTGGTTTTGGCTGGTCCAGGTTCAGGCAAAACGCGCGTGCTTACCTACCGAATCGCCTACCTGATTGGCGTGCTCAATGTGCCCGCTTACCGCATTTTGGCGGTAACGTTCACCAACAAGGCTGCTCGGCAGATGGACGATCGCGTGCAAAAGCTGATCGGCGATCAGGCAAGCGGATTGTGGCTGGGTACATTCCACTCTATTTGCGGCAGAATACTACGGCGCGAGGCTGACTTGCTGCCGGTGAACCAAAATTTTGTGATCTTTGACGCAGACGATCAACTTTCTTTGATGAAAGAAATTGTTCGCGAGAGCAACCTCGACGAGAAACTTTATCGCCCCGCATCCTTGTTAGATGCAATCTCCCGCGCTAAAAATGACCTGATCATGCCAGATGACTACCCGGTGAAGAATTTCCGCGATGAACAAGTCCGGCGCTTTTTTGTCATCTACCAGCAACGCCTGGTGAAAAACAACGCCATGGATTTTGATGACATGTTGGTCTATACCAATCAGATCCTTCAGGATCATCCGGTGG
>LUZV01000264.1 GCA_001603765.1 Anaerolineales bacterium Chloro_02
GGTTTGGGTACAACTTCTAATCCATAGGTCCGGGGTTCGAATCCCTGCAGGCGCGCCAAAGAAATCAAAAGGTTAGCAAGGCTTTAATAATACCTCGCTAGCCTTTTTGCTCTTTGGATAAGGTCTTTCCACGGGTAATATTGGAGACAAAGGCCCCGGTTGCGTACGCTGCTTTGCCGATGTAGCATGACAGACTATCCAAGTATCTCCCGCATCTTGGATGTGATGGTTAAAAATTTGTCCGGGAGAAATCTGGTTCCAGACCAGGGGTGCTGCCCATGCAATCCCGCTATCTGGAGAAGGCAAAGCGCATGATGCGAAAGGTGGGCTATGAACATTGATGTTTATTGTGATGAAGCCTATCCGGATCTTTTCTTGTCACATCATCCCCATGCTGGCTATCTTGTTATTGGCAGCGTGTGGCTTAATCGCGATGACCGAGATCGATTACAGTTTGTCACCGCTTACGTGGCAGACAATGCCGCTACCCTTGCTAAAATAAAAAACCGCTCCTTTTGCCGGGCGGGCTCAACGGCGGTCTTTGTAGGTTCTGCTGCCACCGGCAGAGAACGTTTTTCTTATCGGCAGTATCGAGCCGGAAGTCAAGCACAGACCAATTATTAATTTCGATTATCCCTGTCGGGCTGGCTTCAAACTTGAAATCTTTTTCGCTTCATCCTCCGCGGTCGTAACTCCGTTAGGCAACCACGTCGGCTCTCCCGTTTTTTCCCATGTCTTCTCCTTCCCGGCTTCCGGAGGGGTACCTGGAAGGAGGCATGTGCACAAATCCTATCGGCAATCCGCTTCCGAAAGTATCGCCCCGCCCTTTCCCCCGGACGCCTTGTTGTCCTTCTTTCAAGTGTCTACCATAAGAGAAGGTTTTTACGTGAACACAGGTGACTGGAAAGAAGGATTCGAAATGGCGACGGTCAATCAATCACAACCTTTTCCCGAGTTCCGGGTGTGTCTCGATTTGAGGTGCTGGATCAAGTCGATTGTCCTGGGAGGCATCGTGGCGGGCGTCTCGCTCGCCCTGTTCCAGATGATGATCGCACTGGTTTTGAAAGGTGCTTTTTTTGCGCCGATGCGGATGATAAGCGCTGTGGTGCTCGGAGCGCGGGTCCTCGACCCCTCCTATCCGCTCCAGGTTGCGGCCCCGCTCGGGCTGGGCATCTACATGGTGTTGTCGCTAGCCTTTGCGGCCGTTTTTGCCCTGTTTATGGCAAATGCCGTCTCACTGGCCGGCACTCCCGGGCGGCGCGTTTTCTGCGGCGCGGTGTACGGGTTCGTGCTGTGGATAATGAATTATTACGTCATTGCCACGTTTCTTCACTGGACCTGGTTCGCCCAGCAGACGGACCCCTTCTGGCAGGGGTTTTTCGCCCATGTTTTCGTATACGGGGCGGTGCTGGGATGGTTCATGAAACAAAGGTTTTAAACCCGGCCGACCACCGCGCGCCGCATCCCGCGGCATCGCACCTCCGGGCGGCGCCGTGCGGACCGGCGCGGAGGCCGGCCTCGTCGCGCCCTCTCTGGAAT
>LUZV01000265.1 GCA_001603765.1 Anaerolineales bacterium Chloro_02
GGTAATAAGCGAACTCCGTGGCAGTCTGGTTGAGGTGGAGCACAGTAGCAGCGTTGACTACCAGGATGCCATCGCCATCGGGCTCAACGCGGAGGTGAAGGCGGAATTGATCGGGGCTATCTGGAGCAGCATGATAAGTATAAAGTCCTGGAGCTATCAAGCTGATGTCGTTCGAATTTGCGCGTAGATTAGCATCCTTTTTTGGCATGGTCAACTCCTTCTTAAAACCAGGTCGCGGTAAATTGGTTGTGGGTCTTGATGATCGCGCGCCAGCGGGCATCCGCCGCCGCACTCCAGAAAAAAGTCGCAGGTTGTGCACGCTTGGGGGACGTCTGTGCGGTGGCGCAGAGAAAGCGCAAGAGGATGCTCCCAGATGGCAGACCAGGGAGAAGACAAAAAGTCTCCCAGGGTTTCGTAGTAAGACTGACAGGGGATAACCTGACCGTCGGGTTCGATACACATGTTGTAATAAGCCGCGGTACAACCTTTGATGCCCAGTTCAAGCTGCAGGGGGTCGAAGTGACAGTATTGGGTGGGGGTGTACCAGATTAGGCGCTGCCCGCTCTTTTTTGTGAAATCAGAGGCGATTTCGAGCAAATTCGGGAGGTCTTGTTCCCGAAGACCGGTGTTTACTGTGCTGCCCTTGCCTGAGTAAATCAACGCATTTAATCCCACAGTCGGGACGCCGAGATCGCGCAGGAATATGAGCAGTTCGAGCAAATAGTCCTCGTTATTCTCGAGCAGGGTGGTGTTGGTCATCATGTAGAGTTTGCTGTTAACCGCGTTGCGCACCCCTTCAACCGTCTGCTGCCAGGCACCCTCACGGCATACCATTTGATCATGCACTTCGGCGCGGTTTGATTCAAGGGTAATCTGAACGTGGTCCAATCCGGCTTCAACCAATTGAGCGACATAAGTAGGGTCGGAAAGTTTTCTTCCGTTTGTATTAAGCCCTGCCACAAGCCCTTTCTGCTGGGCGTAGGCAACTAACTCCGGCAGATCCGGGCGCAACGTGGGTTCCCCTCCGGTAAATACCACATGAGGGATTTTTTGGACCCAAATTTTGTCCAGGATTGCTTTCCAGGTCTGGGTAGGGAGTTCAGGGTAGGCGCGTGAACGGGCATTGTAGCAGTGAGCGCAGTCGTTATTACAGCGATATGTCAGGGCTAGGTCCATGCGGTAAGGGGCGCTCAGGTCCTGAGAGAAGGGCAAATCCATCTCAAGTCCGAGGTCGCAAATCGGGCATAGACCTGAATTCTGATCAATTAACGCCGCTACTCGCTCGCAAGTGGCAAGATAATCCTGTGTTATTTGGCGAGAAGGCGCGTTGAAGCGCTTAGAGAGCTCAGTGAGCGCGGCTTTTTGTTCAACCTTTTCGAGGTAAAGAAAAGCCATATAGAGCGCGGTTGGATTCAGGCGCACGATGCGGGAGGCGTTGATCACGAGAAGCCCGCTCAGGTCAGGGTCGACACGCAAATGAACGCGCGACTTTGAGTCGCCGTCAACGACGTCGTATTGGTACATCCCTTCACTGAGCGGTCGTGTCATGATCTCCTCCAGTCAGAAGAATGCGCCGTTAACGTCCGCCGCCAGCACAGGCACAGGCACAGCCAGCACATGCACACGCGCAGGCGCATGAAGACCCGCCGCCTCCACCGCGGAATCCGCCGCTGCCGCTACTGGGGGTTGATACCGGAATGGGGTTGGTGCGGTTTGTAACCGAGGATGTGAAGTCTGTTACATTGCCAAGCACACCGGCAGCCATATTGGACGCGCCGTGGATCATCGAGGCGGCGAAGGCAGAACCAGGCAAACTGGGCAAGCTGATGGAAGGACGGCTGCCGCCTGAGGACGAACCGGAAGGAACAGAAGAGGAAACAACGGAGCCTCCGCCGGTGCTGACCGTAGGTCTATAGGTGGTGTCATAGCGAGGCCACCAGCTCGGAATGAAAACAGGAGTATCCGCGAAGGTTCGTTCTGTGCGTCCGTTAAACTGATCGTCGAGCATCGTCCATTCAAGGGTGTGGTCGTATTGAGCACTCTTGATTTCAGGAGTCTTGGCGTTTTCTACAGCTTCCCAGGCGCGGCGAATAATATCGGTATAGTACGCTTTGGTTTCCTGCGCGCTGAAGCCCTTCATTTTGTCCGCGACGGATTTGACCAGATCAATCATCAACGATTTGATTGCCGTCCGCTGCTTTGCGGTTTGGTCTGTCTTAAATGCTTCCAAAAAGGCTTTTTCATAGGGATATAAAGTATCAGGAAGGGTTTCGGAGATTTCAATTTTTAGCGGGTCGCGATTGATAACGGTGACAAGCTCTTTTTTCAACAGTCCAAAAAGGATCATGGTTAAGATCTTGTCCAGCGGTTCCTCGAGCAAAATGCCCGCCTCGACGGCAGTCAACCCGCGTTTGATGCCTTTGCCTTCCACGGAGATTTTTGGGGGAAGGTACTGCATTTTTCGAGCTTGCAAGGAATTTTTCTGCTTGCGCTGCAGAACGACGGTCATAAAAATTAGTCCACCCGCAATGCCCAAGCAGGGAAGAAAACTGAAAAAGGCTGAAAACGCGCCTTTAATCCAGCTTCCCCCGCCATTTTGCGCCGGAGTGGAAGAGGTTACAAGCGCATCCGTGGGGACTACCGAGGCAGGAAAAGCCGCGCCAAAACGATACTCGCTGTGAACGTCAGCGTTAGTGGTATACCAGGAATAATAAACCCGACCATCTGTGGTGAGTTTTGCTTCGGGGTCGCTTGTTCCGCGCCAACCGGAAGGCTGATACCAGACACCCTGATCCGCGCCAACAGCCGGAGGGAGGATGATGGTCATGCGGTATTCAGTATTTTTTGAACGGTCATATTGAGAGCCGAAGTATGAAGGCGTGAATTGAAAATTCGCGTAGTCTGTGCGATCGCTGCCATCGTAAGGGCTGAGAACACCTTTTATGCCGTATATCCAGGCTGTGACGGTGCCGGACTGACCTGGTTGGATCGCATAACTACCGAGCGCCAATTCCGCCCCTTGCACATAGGCTGAGTCGTTGACCTCAGGCATTTTGACGCCATTAATTTCAGCTTTGATGTTTGAAAGTTTGTATTGCGTTGTCGGCAAGCCAAGGTCAACATAATCGATTGCATGCCCGGAAGGGTCGTTTTGAAATACCATGTAGTAATAAAGCGTCAGGGTTCCATCCGCTTCAAGGTACGCTTCAACTTCATAGGCGGAAAGCGAGAAACGGTAATCCTGCGCCTGAGCTGATCCGAGGGGAATCAGGAACAGGATTAAGGTCAACAGAAGGAAGATTCTTTTAATTTTATTCATAAGCTCACCACTTTGGTTCTTCGGTGATCTGATAGGTAGTGCCGCAGCTGTGGCACTGCACCATAACGGCGCCGTTGACAAGTTTGACATCATCCGGTGCTAATGGCGCTCCGCAAGACTGGCACTTGATGGCATCCATTCGGGCGTTTCCGGGAAGGTCAACATTTAGGGTAACATTCTGGACGGTTTTCTTTGAAGCCTCAGCTAACCGGACGCCCGCAAAGATCAGCGCGAAACCTAAAATCAACCCAAGCACTCCGTAGATGATCCAGCTTGGCGAACCGCCGACGCCACCTGCTCCGAGTAAAAGCAGGAAAGAAAAAATGATGATGATCGCGGCGAGAATGTACGAAATAACGCTGCCAGTTTTCATAGTGACTCCTTCGGATAGCGGTTTAACTTCAGCATAACAACATACATCAGACAAAACCCTATATAATATACGTAACAG
>LUZV01000266.1 GCA_001603765.1 Anaerolineales bacterium Chloro_02
TTCGTCGGCAGCGTCAGATGTGTATAAGAGACAGATCCCAAACAATTCTATTTTGGTCAGGCTTATGATCTTGCGGCAAAGGCGGTCATCCCCGACAAACTTACCTTCTACGACCCCACCGATCTCACCACTCACGCTGTCATCACCGGCATGACCGGGTCCGGTAAGACAGGTATGGGCATCATTCTGCTCGAAGAAGCTGCTCTGCAGGGCATACCCGCCATNNATGAAGATATCGCCCGCCGGGAAGGTAAAACACCTGAACAAGCCGCCGCTGAAGCTGCCGATAATTGGCGGAATGGTCTCGAGCGTTCTGGCATCGACCAGGCGCGCATGCAGAAACTCGCGAACAACGTGGATTAC
Source organism: Anaerolineales bacterium Chloro_02 (assembly GCA_001603765.1). Lineage (GTDB taxonomy): Bacteria > Chloroflexota > Anaerolineae > Anaerolineales > Anaerolineaceae > Mesolinea. Next base: position 364 of record LUZV01000266.1, read on the forward strand.
GCCATCTACACACCAGGCTCGGACTCCGCATTTCCGGTCAGCATCCTTTCCTCGCTAAAAGCTCCTTCTATTCCTTGGGACGAAAACAAAGAGATCCTGCGCGAGAACATCAGCAGCACCGCCACCGCGCTGTTGGAACTGGTAGGTTATAAGGATATTGACCCTGTCCGCTCGCGCGAGCACATTTTACTCTCCAATATCTTTGAGACTGCTTGGAGTCAGGGGCAGAGCCTTGATCTTGAATCGCTGATTATGCAAGTGCAGACGCCGCCCTTCGAGAAGCTCGGCGTCTTCCCAATTTCCAAGTTTTACCCCGAGAAAGACCGCTTTGACCTCGCCATGGCGCTGAACAACTTCATTGCCGCCCCTTCCTTTGAGAACTGGCTGCAAGGTCAGCCTCTGGATATTGGCGCGTTTCTCTACTCGCCAGATGGCAAACCCCGCCACAGTGTCTTCTACCTCGCGCATCTGGCTGATCAGGAGCGCATGTTCTTCATCACGCTGTTGTATTCCGCGGTCGAAACCTGGATGCGCACCCAATCCGGCACGAGCAGCCTGCGCGCGCTGGTTTACTTTGATGAAATCGTCGGCTATCTGCCGCCGGTAGCCAATCCACCCAGCAAACCCATCATTCTGCGTTTGCTTAAACAAGCCCGCGCGTTTGGCGTGGGATTGGTGCTCGCGACCCAAAACCCGATCGACCTGGATTACAAAGCCCTCTCCAACACCGGCACCTGGATCATCGGAAAGCTGCAAACGGATCAGGACAAACAGCGTCTATTAGACGGTCTGGCTACGGCGACCGGTTCTTTTGATCGGGCTTACTTCGACAATACGATTTCAGCCCTGGGCAAGCGCGTTTTCCTGCTCCATAACGTCCACGCGAAAGCGCCGCAAATCTTTACTACCCGCTGGGCGATGAACTATTTGCCCGGACCTGTGATGCGCACTAAGCTCGCCGATCTAAATCGGCTGGTGGGCGCAGACGTGCTGCAGGTTTCGAGCGCGGCAAGCGGGGCGCATGTTACAGCGCAGGAAATCCGCGGGGGTGCCACCGGTAACCTTCCCGGAAGCCCAAACGAACCCTTGCTTTCTTCAAAAGCCAGTGTGGCATACCTGCCCATAACAGTTGGCTTAAGCGAGGCTCTCAAGCTGGCAGCTGAGAGAGGCTTGTCCGCCAACGCCGAGCAGCGTTATCACTACGAACCCGCGCTGGTCGGTCAGGCTAAGGTCTATTTCGCAAATCGCGCCTATGGGCTTGACC
>LUZV01000267.1 GCA_001603765.1 Anaerolineales bacterium Chloro_02
GGCCATGAATACTATTGAAAATTCTTTGGACAAAATCGCCGAAAAAATTCTTCATTTGGACGAAGCATCTCTCGACTTCCTCTGGGATAAATATAAAACAAAAATGGAGCAATTTTCATTTAGCAAGGAATGGGAGAAGTCGGTCATCATTTTCTCCATCATCAACTCGGTAAGAGTTAAAAACGCCATCTTCAATGAGCAACTCTTAAGCAGACAGGCCAATACTGAAAAAGCTGCGGCGCCCGGAAAAGCCCGGGGCATCCCCAACTTGAAACTGGTTAAGTAATGGACAAAGATGCGGCTCTGGAAAGAATTGCCCGTCTTCGGGACGTCATAGAATACCACAATAGACGCTACTATCAGCAGGACGACCCGGAAATTTCGGATTTTGAATATGACCGTCTTCTGCGGGAGCTCCAGGAACTGGAGAATCTCTATCCCGACGAGAACCTTGCCTCTTCACCGACGCAGCGCGTCGGAGCCGCGCCGCTTTCCAAATTTGCCTCCTTTGAGCATGCTTCACCCATGCTGAGTCTGGCCAACGCCTTTTCCACCGAAGAGATTATCGATTTCGACAACCGCATCAAAAAAATGGCCGCCGTGGAAGATATCTCCTATGTGGCCGAACCGAAGCTGGACGGTCTGGCCGTCAATCTTCTTTACGAGAATGGCCGTTTCATCTGCGGCGCTACCCGCGGCGACGGCATCACCGGTGAAGATGTAACACAAAACTTAAAGACCATCGCCGGCGTACCTTTGCAAATCAACAAATTCGGTTTTCAACCGATACCCGCTTTTGCGGAAATCCGCGGCGAAGTGTATATGGAGATCGAGTCCCTGCGGAAATTCAACCGCCGCCGGCTGGACGAGGGCGGCGAACCTTTCGCCAACCCACGTAATGCCGCCGCCGGTTCCCTGCGCCAGCTTGACCCCAAAATTACCGCGCGCCGCCCCCTCAACATCTTCTTCTATGCCGTGGGCCGCGTGGAAGGCGTGCAGTTTACAGACCACTGGGAAGTGCTGAAAACCCTGCAATTCTGGGGATTCCCGGTTAATCCGCTGATCCGGCAGGCGAGGGACATACGGGAATGCATCCAATATTTCGAGAGCATGGGCCAACAAAGAGAAACCCTGCCCTACGAAATCGACGGCGTTGTTTTAAAGGTCAACGATCTTAGCCTGCAGGCAAAACTCGGCGCGGTCTCCCGCAATCCCCGCTGGGCGCTCGCCTGCAAATTCCCGCCCATGCAGGTAACAACAACGATTAATAATATTATCGTCAATGTCGGCCGCACCGGCACGATAACGCCCGTCGCCTTGATGGAACCGGTCAACGTCGGCGGAGTTACCGTCAGTCGGGCGACGCTGCACAATGAAGACGAAATTATAAAAAAAGACATCCGCATCGGCGACACTGTGGTTATTCAGCGGGCCGGAGACGTCATCCCCGAAGTCGTTAAAGTTGTGACGTCCCAAAGAACAGGCAGCGAGAAAAAATTCAAGATGCCGACAAAATGCCCTGAATGCAACTCCGATGTCATACGTCCGGAAGGTGAAGCGGCATACCGCTGCATCAATCTTTCCTGTCCGGCGCAGCTCAAAGAGCATATCAGACATTTTGCCTCCCGCGGTGGACTGGATATTGAAGGCCTCGGAGAAAAAATATCGGCCCAGCTTTTTGACGCCCGGCTTGTTGGCGATCCGGCCGACCTTTATTTTCTGACAAAAGAAAAACTGCTGGAACTTGACCGGCACGGAGAGAAATCGGCTCAAAACCTGCTGAATTCCCTGGAGCGTTCCAAAAATCCGCCGTTGAATAAATTCATTTTTGCCTTGGGCATCAGAAACGTCGGCGAACACATTGCGAAAATTCTGGCGCGGGAATTCGGCAGCATCGAAAAATTAATGAGCGCCACAATTG
>LUZV01000038.1 GCA_001603765.1 Anaerolineales bacterium Chloro_02
ATCGAGCACCGCACCATCACCAAGAATGACATTGTGCGCTTGATCCGGCACATGATCGAGATCAATAACGGCGTGCGCCCTCCGGATGACATCGATCATCTCGGCAACCGCCGCGTGAAGACTGTCGGTGAGCTCATTCAGAACAAACTGCGTGTTGGTTTGCGCCGCATGGAACGTGTCATCAAAGAACGCATGTCCATCCGCGATCAGAGCACTTCGCTTTCTCCCGTCAGCTTGGTTAATATTCGCCCGTTGGTGGCTTCGCTGCGCGAATTCTTTGGTTCCAGCCAGCTTTCTCAGTTCATGGAAGAAACCAACCCCCTCTCTGAGCTGCGCCACAAGCGCACAGTCTCAGCGTTAGGTCCTGGCGGCTTGCGCCGTGAGCGCGCGGGCTTTGATGTGCGCGACGTGCACTTTTCGCATTACGGCCGCATTTGCCCGATTGAAACCCCTGAAGGTCCAAACATTGGTCTGATCGGTCGCTTGGCAGCATATGCTTCGGTGAACGAGTATGGTTTCATCGAAACGCCCTATCGGCGGGTTTACCGCTCCATGAAAGGCAACGATCCAAAGCTGGTAGACCACCTCTTACGCCAGAACATCATTGACCCGAACACAGGAAATGTGGTTTACGAGCAAGATACACGGGTCACGAAGGAAATGGCGGACAAAATCCGGGAGCTCGGTGTCGATAATGTTTTGGTGCGCCCGTTTGTGACCGATGAATACGTTTATCTTTCCGCAGACGCGGAAGATAAATACGTTATTGCCCAGGCTAACGCGCCTTTAAACGAATACAACGAATTTGTACGTCGCAATTCCTGCCGGTATTACAACCAATTCGCCATCTATGACTATGAATACATCGATTTTATGGATGTGGCGCCCAACCAGGTTGTGGGTATTTCAGCCGCGCTGATCCCCTTCCTTGAACACGATGACGCCGGACGCGCTCTGATGGGTTCAAACATGCAGACTCAGGCTGTGCCTTTGCTGCGCCCTGAGGTGCCGATTGTTTCTACCGGCATGGAAAGCGCCGCTGTGGCGGATTCTGGTCAGGTTGTCATTGCTGAAGAAGACGGAGAGGTTTTATCAGTCACTGGCGACAGCCTGGTGGTTAAGCAGGTCTCGGGCGACCTCAAAATTTACAAACTGCGCAAATATCAGCGCTCCAACCAATCCACCTGCATTGATCAGCGACCCGCGGTTACACAAGGGCAGATGATCCGGAAGGGCGATGTGATCGTCGACTCTTCTTCCACGGAAGACGGTAAATTGGCGCTCGGTCAGAACGTTGTGGTGGCATTGCTGCCGTGGGAAGGCTTCAACTTTGAAGACGCGATTTTGATTTCAGAGCGCCTGGTTGAGGAAGATCGCTACACCAGCGTCCATATCGAAAAATATGAGCTCGAAGCGCGCGATACCAAGCTCGGTCCTGAGGAAATCACCCGTGAAATCCCCAACGTTGGTGACGACACCATCCGTGATCTGGATGAGTCTGGCATTATCCGCATCGGTGCCGAAGTAGGACCAAACGACATTTTGGTAGGCAAGATCACCCCCAAGGGTGAGAAAGAACTGACCCCCGAAGAACGCCTGCTCCGCGCAATCTTTGGCGAGAAATCGCGCGACGTTAAGGACACCTCACTGCGCATGCCTCACGGCGAACGCGGAATTGTTGTTGATGTGAAGGTCTTCACTCGTGAAGAAAACAGCGATCTTTCTGCCGGCGTGGATAAGATGGTGCGAGTTTCTGTCGCTCAGCGCCGCAAGATCACCGCTGGCGATAAAATGGCGGGGCGCCACGGAAATAAGGGTTGTGTCTCGATGGTTTTGCCGGTTGAAGACATGCCTTTCCTGGAGGACGGAACTCCTGTTGATATTATCCTCAATCCACTGGGCATTCCTGGGCGTATGAACATCGGTCAGGTGCTCGAGGCTGAACTTGGATGGGCTGCTCGCAGCCTCGGGTTCAGGGCGATTACACCCGTGTTTGACGGCGCCTCTGAAGCGGAGATCGAAGCAGAGCTCGCCAGAGCCTGGATGATTGACGAAGCCTGGCGTGTGATTGGCGAAAAGGGCTGGGAATGGCTGAAAACGGTTGAACATGATCCGGAAATGATTCTGGATGATCAGGAAGTTCGCCTACTCTACTTGGAACAGACGCTGGATAGTCAGGATTACGATCTGTTCGCGCTAAAGGAAAGCGAAGTCCTTGCCCGCCGCGCTGCGCTGAATGAATGGCTCACGGAAGAAGGTTTTGACCCCAAGACCATTACAGCGTTCCCGGAGGACAACCTGCCGGTGAAGGGTCGCGACACTCAGGATGAGAATGCGGTGAAGGCTTGCTTATCGCTCTGGAGTAAAAAACTTGGACGGCAGATTTCGGCTGACCTCGATCGGTCCGAAATTGATCAGCAGGCGAAGGAGCTCATGCTCGAAACTGGCAACCCCATGCCAACACTGGGCAAGCAGTTGGTGCGCGACGGTCGGACTGGCGATTTTTATGATCAACCTGTCACAATTGGTGTGATGACCATGCTTAAGCTGCATCACCTGGTTGAAGATAAGGTGCACGCCCGGTCAACCGGCCCATACAGCTTGGTTACTCAGCAGCCTTTAGGCGGCAAGGCGCAGTTTGGCGGTCAGCGGTTTGGTGAAATGGAAGTTTGGGCGTTGGAAGCTTATGGCGCGGCGTACACCTTGCAAGAAATGCTAACGGTTAAGTCGGATGATGTGGCTGGACGTACAGCGACATACGAGGCGATCGTTAAGGATATGCCAATCGAGGCACCCGGCATTCCGGCAGCTTTTAGAGTGCTGGTGAAAGAGCTCCAGTCCCTTAGCCTCTCGATCGAAGCTATCATGGACGACGGTGAGGTGATGCGGTTTGGCAAGGATGCAGAGCGTTCGCATAGCTCGCGCGTTCCCACCGGGCTGCTGGATCAGGGGAGCGACTTCTTCAAGTCGTTGAAGGAAGTTGCTTGACGTAACAGATTGAGGCATGATAAAATCATGCTTTACCCTGCCAGTCGGGGTTTATGTTTACCCGCTTGGCGTTAGGTTGAAAACGCAAGGTCATCAACCAAAAGGTGACCTTGATTATTGAGAAGATTAGAGTCATTTTTAGCACGGAGGCAAAGAAGTGCCAACAATTAATCAACTGGTTAGAAGCGGTCGCAAGACCAAAAGCCGCAAAAGCAAATCACCCGCTTTGCAGTATACGCTCAATTCTGAGAAACAACGCCGCACCCGCCAACCGAAGGGTGCCCCTCAGAAGCGCGGCGTGTGCACCATCGTCCGCACGATGACCCCGAAAAAACCGAACTCCGCTTTGCGGAAAATCGCTCGTGTGCGCCTTTCCAATGGTTTGGAAGTAACCGCGTACATCCCTGGCGAAGGTCATCAGCTTCAGGAGCACAGTGTGGTGCTCGTGCGCGGCGGCAGAGTGAGGGACTTACCTGGTGTGCGTTACCATATCGTGCGCGGCACCCTGGACACCACTGGTGTTGCTGATCGCAAACGCGCCCGTTCAAAATACGGTGCTAAACGCGCCCAGAAGTAATCATTTGCAAGCCGAGCCGCGCGCCAACCGTTTGGGCTGGCTGTTCAGGCAGGTCTGGATTTTTTGAGGAGCAATTATGTCAAGAAGAATTAAACCCGAAAAGAGAGAAGTTTCTCCCGACGCGCGTTTTAACAATCTGCACCTGCAGATGATGATTAATCGCATCATGCTTGATGGGAAAAAGAGCACCGTGACCACACTGGTCTACGACGCGATCGATCTGATCAGCAAGAAAACTGGCAAAGAGGGCATCGAAGTTTTTGAGCAAGCGCTCAAGAACGTCAGCCCAATGATGGAAGTCCGCCCTCGCCGTGTTGGCGGCGCGACCTATCAGGTGCCAATGGAAGTTGCCCCAGAGCGCCGTCTGACCCTGGCAATGCGCTGGATCATCACTGCTTCGCGTGCTCGCTCTGGCAAGTCTTACTCTGAGAAGTTAGCTGGTGAATTGATGGACGCTGCTGAAAATCAGGGCGCTTCAATCCGCCGCAAGGAAGAAACACACAAGATGGCAGAAGCCAACCGTGCTTTCTCGCACTTCCGAATGTAAGAAAGACTTGCACCTTAACTTACCAAAGGTTTAACAATGACCGAAAATCCGCTCGAACGATACCGAAATATCGGCGTGATAGCCCATATTGACGCAGGTAAAACTACTACTACCGAGCGGATTTTGTTTTATGCGGGGAAAACATATCGTCTCGGCAACGTTGATGACGGCACAACCGTTACTGACTGGATGCCCGAGGAACGCGAACGCGGTATCACGATTGTTTCTGCTGCCGTTACAGCCGAATGGAAGGGTTATCGCATCAACCTGATCGATACCCCCGGACACATTGACTTCACCGCCGAAGTGCAGCGCTCGCTGCGCGTGCTGGATGGCGGCGTGGTCGTGTTTGATTCTGTTCAGGGAGTAGAACCCCAAAGCGAAACTGTATGGCGCCAGGCAGACAAATATGCTGTACCGCGCATCTGCTTCGCGAACAAAATGGACCGGACGGGGGCTTCTTATGAGCGCACCGTGCAGAGCATCCGTGAACGCCTCGGCGCAAACGCCCTGGAAATGCAAATTCCGATTGGTGAAGAATCCAGCTTTGTTGGTTTCGTCAACCTTCTCGAAGAAAACGCTGTGCTGTTTTCCGATGATCTTGGCGTCGAGCCAACGGTGACCGAAATCCCAGCTGACTTGCGTGAGATAGCGGCTGAAAAACGCGCGACTTTGGTGGAGCGCATCGCTGAATTGGATGACGATCTGACCATAAAATTTATCGAAGGTGAACCGCTCAGCCTGGCAGAACTCAAGAGCGCTCTGCGAAAGGCCGTCCTGGCAAACAAAGCCGCGCCAGTTTTCTGCGGCACCAGCCTGCGCAATAAGGGCGTTCAGTATGTTCTGGACGCTGTCATTGATTATCTGCCATCCCCTCTGGATATTCCTCCGGTTGAAGCGACTCTTGTCCGCGACGGTAGTGAGGTGCTGCGCCATGCTGACCCTTCAGAACCGCTTTCTGCGTTAGTCTTTAAGATCGTCACCGACCCCTACATGGGGCGTCTGGCTTACATCCGTGTCTATTCCGGTACTATTAAACAGAATAGCAGCGTCTACAACGCCTCGAAAGATAAAAAAGAACGCGTTGGGCGCTTGCTGCGCATGTACGCGGACAGCCGTGAGGATATTGAAGAGCTCGGCGCAGGCGATATCGGCGCAATTCTGGGTCTCAAATTTAGTTTCACTGGCGATACTTTGTGCGATCCTACTAACCCGGTGATGCTTGAGACAATTACCTTCCCCAACCCGGTTCTCTCCATCGCGATTGAACCCAAAACCAAAGCCGACCAGGATAGAATGTCCGAGTCGCTGATCAAACTGGCTGAAGAAGATCCAACCTTCCAAATCCGACAGGATGAAGCGACAGGGCAGACTGTGATCGCCGGGATGGGCGAGCTGCACCTGGATGTGCTGGTCACCCGCCTGCTGCGCGAGTTCAAAGTGCAGGCAAACGTCGGTAAACCCCGCGTGGCTTACCGTGAAGCGATCACCAAGCCTATCAGCAATTTCAGCTACCGCTACAGCAAACAAACCGGCGGCCACGGGCAATTTGGTCATGTTGTGATTGACCTTGAACCCCTTGCGAATGGTTCTGGTGTGATTTTTGAAAACAAGATCCGCGGAGGCGCCATTCCAAAAGAATACTTCTCCGCGATTGAAAAGGGCGTTTTAGAAGCCGCTGAAAGCGGTCCTTTGGCTGGATTCCCGATGACCGACTTTAAGGTTACCTTGGTGGACGGGTCCTATCACGAGGTTGACTCGAGCGAAATGGCGTTCCGTACAACAGCCCTTCTGGCAGTACGCGAAGCCACCGAGAAAGCCGCCCCAGTCATTCTTGAACCCATTATGAAAGTCGAAATTACCATCCCCGAGGAATATACTGGCGATGTGATCGGGCAAGTGAACGCCCGGGTCGGCAATATACTGGGAATTGACGACCGCTTTGGTAATACTAAAGCGATCCACGCGGAAGTCCCCTTGTCTGAAATGTTTGGGTATGCTACCGAGCTGCGCTCCGCGACCCAGGGTCGAGGTGTATTTACCATGGAGTTCCAACATTACTCACAGGTTTCAGACGCCTATATGAAGAAAATTCTTGGTCGGATTTACGGCTGAGTTGAACTAACATCCACGGGAGCACACGCTCCCGAATGAAAATAATAGAAACAGGTAGAAAATGGCAAAGCAAAAAATTAGAATTCGTTTGAAAGCATATGATCATCGCATCCTCGACCAGTCCGCCAAGCGTATTGTCGAGACAGCAGAGCGCTCAGGCGCTAAGGTCGTCGGACCTGTACCTCTGCCGACCCGAATTGAGAAATTCACCATCCGCCGTTCCACCTTTATTGACAAGGACTCACAGGAACACTTCGAGATTCGCACCCACAACCGTCTGATTGATGTGTTGGAACCCGATTCGAAGACCATTGACATGCTGATGCGCCTCAGCCTCCCCGCTGGCGTTGATATCGAAATCAAGATTTAACCTGATTTCTGCTGAACGGTTGTTTTGCTTTGTTGGGAAACAGAGGCAAAAGAACCCCTACAACCTAGCCATACCCGTCAAGCAGTTCATGCTTGATTGGTTTTCATCTACCTCAAACACGATGGTCGCGCTTTCAACCATCGTGTTTTTATTTATCGTTTTTATGAAACCTTAGGGGGTATTCCTCGAACTCTATAAAGCTAGCACCTTTTTGAACATGAGATGGATAGTCAAGCTATCACAAGATGAAGGATTTTTGAGCAGGGAAAGCTTGACTTTACAGCTTTCGGAGCCTGCTGAAAACCCGTTTTAACAAGTAAGAAAAAAACGCTGAGCGTGCAGCGGGGAAATTAAAGCCGATTAGCAGGCATATTCTCAAAAAACCGAATAAGATTGCCGAAAGTAACTCAATTAGAGTTTGAAGCTCTTTGCTGTTTCGATAACGTATGCCAGCTGGCTGTCGCTCAGGTCAAAAAAGAGCGGAAGCCTGACCAGCCGGTCGCTGACATCCTCAGTTATGGGGCAATCACCAGGACGACCGCCAAGTTTTACTCCCATATCAGAAAGGTGGAGGGGTAAATAATGAAAGACGCTTAGGATTTCATGGGCGCCCATCCATTCGATAAAGCGGGTGCGGACTTCCAGATTGGGCATGAGCAAATAGAAAATGTGCGCGGGGTGCTCACAATAATCGGGGACAAACGGCAGCCTAATCCCATTTGCGGTAGACCAGCCTGATAATTCTTCGAAATAGGTTTCCCAGATTTGTTTTCGCCTGGTTTGTATCTGCTGCGCGGCTTCAAGCTGAGCTAAAAGCATTGCCGCGATCATTTCCGAGGGCAGGTAACTGGAACCAATATCCACCCAGGTGTATTTGTCGACCATTCCTCTAAAAAAGCGGCTGCGATTGGTGCCTTTCTCCCGAATAATTTCGGCGCGTTCAATCAAACGTGGGTCATTTATCAGAAGCGCACCGCCTTCTCCGGTGCTGATGTTCTTTGTTTCATGGAAGCTCTGAGTCGCCATCACGCCAAGCGTGCCCAGATTCTTTCCGCGGTATTTCGCGAACAACCCGTGAGCATTATCTTCAACGACACGAATCTGGTGTTTTTCTGCGATCTGGTTGATGATATCCATCTCGCAGCTGACGCCAGCGTAATGCACCAGAAAAATGGCTTTTGTGCGCGGTGTTATCAACCCTTCGAGCTGAGTTTCATCGAGATTGAGCGTGTCGGGACGGATATCGATAAAAATCGGTTTCGCCCCTCTAAGGACGATGGCGTTGACAGTGGAGACAAAAGTGAAAGAGGGGACGATGACCTCATCCCCAGGTTGTAAATCCAGGAGGATGGCTGCCATCTCAAGCGCGTGGGTGCAGCTGGTTGTCAGCAGGGCTTTGCGCGCGCCTGTCAGGCTCTCAAGCAAGGCGCTGCCGCGTTTCGTAAAAGGCCCATCACCAGAAAGATGCCCCGATTTGATTGCCTGACTCACATAATCTTCTGATTCAGGAATATAGGCGGGTTTATTAAAGGGAATTTTTGCCATTTGTTGGACCTCTAACATGATTTACAAACGCATCGTTTCTCAGCAGATTCTGCGCGTTAACTGGCTATCTGGCGGTGACCCACAGCCCGATGCAGACAATCAGAACTCCCAGCCATCTTGTCCAGGGTACGGTTTCCTTGAAGACCAGAGGCGAAAGGGCAAGCACGAGCACGATTGCCAACCCCATAAACGGGTACGCGAAGCTAATATCCGTGGTTGAAAGGGCTGTCATCCAGGTTATTGAACCGAGAACAGCGCAGCCAAGACCAGCCAAAAGCCTGATATTTGTGAACGCTTTGACCAGATAGGGGACAACCTCAGACAATTTGCCGGGGACATGCCCAAATTGAGCCGTAGCGCTTTTTACCAGGAGCTGTCCACAAACGGTGAAAAGAATTGTCAACGCGATAAAGATGTATGCTGTCATTTTTGATTTTTCCGATTTATTGACTTGATTCATTTTGAGGCTTGTCTTTCCTAAAGTTTTGCCTGTAATAGAAAAATTTATTTGAACCACTTATGAAAAGTATAATACGAATTGTGGGCGCCAAAACCCATTTGGGTGCAGGCTTTTTGTACGGCGGTATTTACCAGGAGTGTCGAGACTAACAC
>LUZV01000268.1 GCA_001603765.1 Anaerolineales bacterium Chloro_02
ACCCGCGCTGGTCGGTCAGGCTAAGGTCTATTTCGCAAATCGCGCCTATGGGCTTGACCTGGAAGAGAAAGTGACAGTGAATTTGCCGGGTATTGAGGGGCGCGGGTTGGTGCGCTGGCTCGACTATCAGCATGATCCCATCGACATACTGGCAACTGAATCGCGCCCGCTGCCAAACGCCACTTTCGGCAGCCTGCGCTACCCCTTTGATGATGAGAAAAACATCGCCAATCTCGCGAAAGACTTTCAGGATTGGATTTTCCGCGAGAAGAGCCTGACCCTCTTCTCGAACGACGCGCTGAAGCTTACCTCGAAGCCAGGAGAAAGCCGTGAGGAATTTGAAGCTCGCTGCGCCAGTGCGAGCCAGGGTAGCAAGGCGGACGGAGCAAAGAAGATTGAAGAAAAGTACGAGAAACTGCGCAAAGCGGTCGAAGCTAAAAAGCTTAAGGAAGAACTCGAGCTTGAGAAAGACAAAAAGGTGCTCAATCAACGCCGCATAGAAGAAGCCAGCACGGGGCTTTCCACGGTGATTGGTCTACTCTCAAAGCGCAAGAAAAGCCTCAACAGCTCACTCACCAAGCGCCGCCTCACCGAAACAGCCAAGGCGGATGTGGAGGAATCGGAGCTGATGATTGCCGAATACAACAAACAGCTTGCAGAAATTGACGCCAAACTAAAAGCGGAATTAGCCGCCTACCAGGAATCCGCGCAAACGACAGCCGGCTTATCCCGCGAGGTGACCATTAACCCGCTTAAAAAAGACATCGTACCTGAGTTCTTTGGGTTAGGCTGGCTGCCGCACTATGCTTTTAAAGACGGCGAAAGATGGGTTCTAATCCCGGCATACCGATAATTAAAACAACACCCCTTCAAAGAGGGGTGTTGTTTTAGGCATTTTAAGTGTCAATTTGCTGGTTTTGCTGAGGTTACTGCTCCGAGACCATTAATCTCAATTTCCCACCGGCTTCCTGGATAAGCTTGCTGGTAAAGGTTGTAATTCGAAGTCCTCATGCTGTAGGTATCGCCGCTGGTCGAGAACCAAATCGTGTATGTTTCGCTGACGGTTCCAACCCGTTCATAATTCGCAAGGGCGCGGGAAGGCCAAACCGCGTTTAGGTCCGTGCCGCTCAGGCGAAGCGTATCCACAACGCCCCATTCCATGATCTCGTAACTACAGTAGTCCTCATATACTTTATAGTAGCAATCCTGCACCACCTTCCCAACGCCAGTGCCGGTATCAACGACATATGGCTCACCACAAACCTCTTCCGAGTTCTTTGTTGGCTGGTTGGAATCGTAATGATATTCCAACGAACAGCTTGTGATGACCGCCTCAGACGGGATTGCATCCGCCCAATCGCTGCGAGCCACTTGCTGATAAGCCTCAATTGGCACCACTCTTTCCCATTGGGTTGAAGCGACTGTGGCTTTCATCGTATCTTTGCTCATCATTTTGGTCAGCAAAAAGACGCCAAAAGCGCATATTGAAAGCAACACTAAAATCAGAACAATCGAAGCAGCTTTGGACTTCGGCTCGCGAGGTTTCGCCTGCGCGGGTTGAGGCGCGCTTTGAGCTGGCAGCACAACCTCACCTGTAGGGCGGGAAGTTGACCCAACCGTGAGATCGCCGCCGCATTTTACACAAACGGCAGCATTCGCCAGGTTTCGCGTCCCGCAAAACGGGCAGTGCTTATCCGGGCCCGACTGCGCCATACGGATCAGCGCTTCGTCTTTAATGAAATTGAAAGTGTTGGGGTCAACCTGCTCAAACCTGACATCGAGCGGCTGCGGAGCTCCGCAGCTTGTGCACGACTTAATTGCTCCTGGATTCTTTGTTTGGCAGCTATCGCAGGTCCAAACCAACTCAACATAGCCAAGAATTTTCTGAGCCATCTCACCTCACATTGGTTATCTTGTTTCGTTTGATTTAGTATAGCAAACTATACAGGATCCTGCCCTATCGTTCGTTGTACCGCCCTCAAACCGAGAATGGCAATCAGAGGCAATGACCCAAGAAACAGGGGAATTAATAAAGACACAGAAAGCGCCATGAGGATTAACATCGCCAGCGCGACCAGCAGAGCGTATCCAGGTTGGAGCAGGATGATCGCTAAGCCATTCTTCCATGCCAATTTCAATTTCTTTTCTTCCTGAAGAAAAAAACAGCTGACCGTATAGAATTGCCAGGTCAGCCAAAACAAAGCGGCAAAAATCGTCAGGAACATTAACACTGCCGCCAGAACGGTCTTGATCTGATAGTAGAACGAGATATTAAAGCCCAGCATCCCAACCGCCAGCAGATTTAGCCCGCCCCAAATTAGGCTCTGACGCCAATGTTTGCGCAGACCTTGCCAAAAACCCAAGATGCCCGTCCGTATCCCGTGGGTCAGATCCAGGGCTTGTTCGAACACTCCAAAAATCACCAGTGGATAGCCAACAACTGTAAGCGTGAGAAGAATCGCGACGAGCGACACCAAAAACTGGTTAGCCCAATCCTTCCACCAAATCTGGATAGAATCCCATACAACCGGAAAAGCCGCTTTTATTGACACAGCCTGATTATAATAGATGCAAATCCATTCGTCGCAGGAGCAAAACCCGTGATTACCCCAGAAAACACCCTCTTGCTGGTCATCGATGTTCAGGGCAACCTTGCCCGAGTGGTCGCCGACAGCGAAGCGTCCATTCGCGCCGTTGGTCAGTTGGTTCAGGGAGCGAAGCTGCTCGGGATTCCGGTGATCCTGACAGCTCAGGTTCCCGAAAAAATCGGTCATACCATCCCGGAAATCGCTGAACTGCTGCCTGGGCAAAGCGACCTGCCTCGTGTTCATTTCAGCGTCTGGCAAGACGAAGCCGTTCGGCAGGCTATACGCAATACGGGCCGGCGGCAGATTCTTCTTTGTGGGTTTGAGGCGCACATTTGTCTCTATCAATCCAGCCTCGACCTCCTTGCTGAAGGCTTTGAGGTCTATCTGACGGCAAACGCGGTTTCTTCACGAGATCCGTTTAATAAAGCGACCGCTCTGCAGGAACTTATCAGCCAGGGGGTTCATCTGACGACGGTCGAGATGGCGCTTTTTAGCATGCTGCGCTCCGCCGGGCACCCGGCCTTTAAACCAATCTCAAAGTTGATTAAATAATCGATTGGAAACACTTTATTAGTACCGCAGCTTGTCGCACACCACAGCCTAATAAACCCGCGCGAAATCCCAATCCAATAAGTGGCTGTCGAGTGTTAGTTAATGTT
>LUZV01000269.1 GCA_001603765.1 Anaerolineales bacterium Chloro_02
GTGTATAGACGCCGTTTTCATCTTTATAGTACATCGGTTGATGCTGATGCCAGGTGAGGTTCACATAAAGTGGATAGGGATTCTCTTTCGGCTGGTCGGATTGCGTCGGCTCAGAAACAACTGCCGCGGTCGGTTCAGCCGGCGTAGCGGAAGGCGCCGGCGCCGCTCCAGGCGCGGCGCAGCCGGCAAGCACGGTCAGGCTAATAAGGATTGTGAGATAAGTTTGTAGCTTTTTCATTGGTCCTCTTTTCATGCCCTTTTTACGGGCGGATCAGATTTAAGATAAAAGTTTCACCACCGCTGAGGCTCTTCGCGATTTGAAAATCGCTCAGCGAGCCATCTTCGGCAAAGGAGATTTCAGAGATCGGCGCGGTTCCCCAAAGCGCTTCTGCCAGCCAATTCCCGTGTATGCTGCTGTTTTCAAGCGATATGGTGCAGTTCTCGAGCGTCTGCACGCCCAGATTCGCCACCGTCAGCACCACCTGTTCGCCTCCCACCCGCGCGACGGCATAAAGCCGCCGGCAAGATGACGTGAAGGGGATGTAATCGCCTGTTTGAAGAGCCGGATAGCGATTGCGCAAGTTCACCAGCCCCCGATACCAGTTAAGCAAAGAATCCGGATCAGCCGCCTGTGCCTCCACATTCAGCCTCTCCCAGCCAGCGTTGATCGGTTCCCACGGTTTGGCGCTGCTGAAGCCCGCGTTCGCCTGCGCGGACCACTGCATCGGTGTGCGCAGACGCTCATCCGGTTTGTTGCCGGTCATGCCGATTTCTTCCCCGTAATAAATATAAGGAGTGCCCGGGCCGGTCAGATAGACAAAAGCCGCCAGTTTTTGCTCGCTGAGCTTGCTGCTAAAGTAGGACGCCACCCGCTGCTGATCATGGTTGCTCAGAAAAGTGGCAAATTGCTGATCAGGGAAGTAACGCAAACTCTCCAGGTAAGATGCCATGATTCTTGAAGGGTCAGGCGAATAAACGCCGCCCAAAATATCGGCTGCCAGGTCGAACATGAAATATTCCTGCATGCCTCGTTTAGGTTGGTTGTATTTGGCAATCACCTGCGTGTCTGTCCAAACTTCACCAACGCTGTAGGCGGCAGGGTTCACGCTGAGATAGTGATCCCGCCAGTCTTGAAACCACTCGATCGTGCCTTTGGAATCTTGCTGCGCAACTCCGTCTTCCATCAGGTAGCGCGCCGCGTCCACCCTAAAGCCGTCCACGCCCAACCCCAGCCAGAAATCGGTAGCGTTGTAGATGGCTTTGCTGACCATTGGGTTCTTATAGTTAAGGTCAGGCATCCCGCTCCAAAAAGGCGCGTAATAATATTTTCCGCCATATTCGTACCAGGCTGTTTGTCCCCAGGGACCCGCCTGCCGGGGCATGCTGTCGGACCAGACATACCAGTTTCGAAATCCACTGGCTTCATCTTTGGCGCTGATAAACCAGGGATGTTCCGACGAGGTGTGGTTAATGACAAAATCAATGATCACCTTGATGCCGCGCTCATGGCAGGCGCTGACAAGCTCCTGGAAATCCTTCAAAGTGCCGTAGTCCGGATTGACTGATTGATAATTGGTAACATCGTAACCATGATAAGAGGGAGAAGGCATGATCGGCATTAGCCAGATACCGCTAATCCCGAGGTCGGAGGTGGTGTTGGGGTCGCCATCGTTGAGGTAATCCAACATCTCAATAATTCCCTGAAAATCACCGATGCCGTCTCCATTGCTGTCTTTAAAAGAACGCACAAAAATCTCATAAAAGACCGCGCCGTCCCACCAAGCAGGGGCAGGTTCGGGTTCAGAAGCCGGGGGTGTTGGGGGCTGGGGAGCGGTGGTGGAAACCACTGTGCTTGGAGCAGGCTCCACCCGGCAGCCGCTCAGCGTTGCACCGAGAACGATTACGAACAGGATTAACCAAACGCGCTTTTTCATATCATCTC